>CAMOWU010000102.1 GCA_946628545.1 uncultured Bacteroides sp.
CCCAAATCGGTCATTAGGCTGTTCTACTCATGAACTAAAGAAATTCAAGTTCGACGGAGTCAATAATCGATTTTTTTTCTTGCGAACACGAATCTCGCGAATTTCACGAATATAGGGACCGCAAAGCGGTCTGAATCATCACGAATCAAAGAATGATGAAGGCCAGCCAGCATTGCTTCCTCATTTGCATGGCGCGTCCTCCAGACGCGTCGCAGGCAGGGATGCCTGCGTACCCTCGTACGCATGGAAGTATGCTTCAGTGTGCCAGTTCGCAATTGTAGGAGGTGCGGCATTCCTGCCGCACAATAGATTTGAAATAGAAAGCCTAATCATGCTGTTCGTCAAGAAAGACTTATGATAGTGTTCGGCAGGAATGCCGAACCTCCTACTGCAACGTGGGGTAGGTATGGCAGAATGCTATAGCGTGCCAGTTCGAGTCATTCGGTAAATTCGTGTTCGTAAAGAAGATCAATTCAAATTAAGGAAAACACTACGTTATCATGTTTTTTTCTTGCGAACACGAATCTCACAAATTTCACGAATATAGGGACCGCATAGCGGTCAGAATCATCACGGATCAAAGAATGATGAAGGCCAGCCAGCATTGCTTCCTCATTCGCATGGCGCGTCCTCCAGACGCGTCGCAGGCGGGGATGCCTGCGTACCCTCGTACGCATGGAAGTATGCTATAGCGTGCCAGTTCGCAATTGTAGGAGGTGCGGCATTCCTGCCGCACAATAGATTTGAAATAGAAAGCCTAATCATGTTGTTCGTTAAGAATGACTTATGATAGTGTTCGGCAGGAATGCCGAACCTCCTACTGCAACGTGGGGTATGTATGGAAGTATGCTATAGCGTGCCTGTTCGAGTCATTCGGTAAATTCGTGTTCGTAAAGAAGAACAATTCTCAAATTCGATAATTCGGGAAAAAATTATTCGCATGGCGCGTCTTCCAGACGCGTCGCAGGCAGGGATGCCTGCGTACCCTCGTACGCATGGAAGTATGATTTACATGTCCTACTTTCCAACCTTTCTTCTAATGACCGATTTGGGTTTAATTATAAACTTCATTAGATGATGGTGCCCCTTCGATAAATTTCTCACACTCTGCAAAGTTCAAACAAGTTTGGCTTTGCTCTCGTTTAATCGAAATTTTCAGGGTGATGGTGATGAATGATGGCGGAATTGACCCCACCCCAGGGTGGTACCCTGGGCTGAGAGATGTTGCCCTTTCAGGGCGTATTTGCAAAAGTTATATTTCTTATTTATTTACATGCCATTTGAACCTACACAAAACCTCTGTACATCATAAAAACTCAATATTTTGGGCGTGGGTTGATGTGGATTGGGAAAAAAGTCGTAACTTTGCAGATTAGAAATGAGTTAAGCATGGTGTGGAAGGAGCCGACGATGGCAGATTGTGTTCCAGATTCATGCCTTACCCCTTTCAGTGATAAGAATTCTTATTTTTTAGAGAGACATAAAACTATGGCTAACAGAAGTATTGTTTCTATTGCTGACTATTCGCGCGAGAAACTCCAGTATCTCCTCGACATGGCCAGTGAATTTGAGAAGCGTCCCAACCGCGACATTCTCAAAGGCAAGGTAGTGGCCACCCTTTTCTTCGAACCCTCCACACGTACAAGGTTGAGTTTTGAAACGGCTGCCAACCGTCTCGGAGCACGTGTGATAGGTTTCGCAGACCCCAAGGCCACCAGCAGCACCAAGGGAGAAACCTTGAAAGACACCATCAAGATGGTGAGCAACTATGCCGACGTCATCGTCATGCGCCACAAACTCGAAGGCGCGGCACAGTATGCCAGTGAGGTAACCGACATCCCCATCATCAACGCTGGCGATGGCAGCAACCTCCACCCCTCGCAGACCATGCTCGACCTCTATTCCATCTACAAGACCCAGGGCACACTCGACAACCTGAAGATCTATATGGTGGGTGACTTGAAGTATGGACGCACAGTTCACTCCCTGCTGATGACCATGCGTAAATTCAACCCTGAGTTTCATTTCGTGGCTCCCAAGGAACTGGAGATGCCCGATGAGTATAAGGAATACTGCAAGAAAAACGACATCAAGTATGTGGAGCAGATGGATTTCACCGAAGACACCATAGCCGATGCCGATATCATCTACATGACCCGCGTGCAGCGCGAGCGTTTCACCGACCTGATGGAGTATGAGCGTGTGAAGGACGCCTATATCCTCCGCGCCGACATGCTCAGCAAGTGCAAGCCCAACATGAAGATCCTTCACCCGCTGCCACGTGTCAACGAGATAGAATACGCCGTGGATGAAAGCCAGCACGCCTACTATTTCGAGCAGGCCCACAACGGACTCTTCGCCCGCGAGGCCCTGATCTGCGATGTGCTTGGAATCACACTTGAAGACATTAAGAACGACAAAACAGTGATAGAATCATGAGCGAACACAAGGAACTACAGGTAGCGGCACTGGAGAATGGTACCGTTATCGACCATATACCGACAGAGAAACTCTTCAAAGTGACTGAGTTGCTCCAGCTCGACAAATGCACCGACTCGGTGAGCATCGGCAACAACTTTCCCAGCAAGAAGATAGGTCGTAAGGGAATGATCAAGGTTTCCGAGCATTTCTTCACCGACGAGGAAATCAGCCGCCTCTCGGTCATCTGCCCTAATGTCCACCTGAGCATCATCCGCAACTACCAGGTGGTGGAGAAGAAGACAGTGGATTTGCCCGACACGCTGACTGATGTGGTGAAATGCGCCAATCCTGTCTGCATCACCAACAACGAGCCCATGCGCACCGTCTTCCATGTGGTCGATAAGTCGTGTGGCATACTCAAATGCCACTATTGCAATAAAGAACAAAGACTCGACAGCATCAAATTGAAATAACAAAGATACAAAGAAAAAAACAATGGCAAAGAAATTCGCAGAACGTACCAGCCTCAACCTCACAGAGGTAAACAAGCAGGTGCTTGAAGAATGGGATGCCAAGGACGCCTTCCACAAGAGCGTGAGCGAGAGGGAAGGCTATCCTTCGTTTGTCTTCTATGAAGGTCCTCCTTCAGCCAACGGACATCCCGGTATCCACCACGTGATGGCACGCACCCTCAAGGACACCATCTGCCGCTACAAGACCATGCAGGGCTTCCAGGTGAAGCGCAAGGCCGGATGGGACACACACGGACTGCCCGTGGAACTGGGTGTGGAGAAAGAACTGGGCATCACCAAGGAAGACATCGGCAAGACCATCTCTATAGAGGAATACAACCACAGGTGCCGCACCAACGTGATGATGTACACCTCGGAATGGACCGACCTCAGCCGCAAGATGGGCTACTGGGTGGATCTCGAACATCCCTACATCACCTACGACAACAAGTACATCGAGACCCTTTGGTATCTGCTCCGCCAGCTCTACGACAAGGGACTTCTTTATAAAGGATATACCATCCAGCCTTATTCACCCGCCGCAGGTACAGGACTGAGCAGCCACGAGCTGAACATGCCTGGTTGCTACCGCGACGTGAAGGACACCACGGTGACAGCACTCTTCCACATCAACGACCCCAAGCCAGAGATGGCAGAGTGGGGAGAGCCTTGTTTCGCAGCCTGGACAACCACGCCTTGGACACTGCCCTCCAACACCTCACTTTGTGTAGGACCCAAGATTGTGTATGTAGCACTCCAGACCTACAACCCCTACAATGGCAACCCCATCACCGTGGTGATGGCCAAGGACCGTGTGGCAGCTTACTTCAAGCCAGAGGGTGCGGAACTGCCCCTCGACCAGTACAAGCAGGGCGACAAGGTGGTGCCTTACAAGGTGGTGGCTGAATATATAGGTGAACAACTCATCGGCATGCACTATCGTCAGCTCATGCCTTGGGTGAAACCCGTGGAGAAACTCGACACCTTGGCTCCAGACTATGCCAAGGAGTATGCCGCAGCCCATCCCGACAAGGTCTTCACCGCTCAGAACGGCGACCAGTTCGTGGAAATGAGCGAGTGTGCTTTCAGGGTCATCCCCGGCGACTATGTCACTACGGAGGATGGTGCCGGTATCGTGCATATCGCCAACACCTTCGGTGCCGACGACGCCCGTGTGGCCAAGGCTGCCAGCGTGCCTCCTGTCTATATGATCAACAAGCAGGGAGAGACCCGTCCGATGGTTGACCTTCGCGGCAAGTATTACGAGGTGGATGAACTCGACCCCGTTTTCCTGGATCGCTGCGTCAACCTCGAGGGCTACAGCCACCATGCCGGCGACTATGTGAAGAATGCCTACTCGCCCAAATACAACGTGGATGGGAAATACGATGAGAAGGCAGCCAGCAAGGACGAGGACCTCAACATCATCATGAGCCTCGAAATGAAGATGGAAGGCACTGCCCTCAAAATCGAGAAGCATGTCCACAACTATCCTCATTGCTGGCGTACGGACAAGCCCGTGCTCTACTATCCGCTCGACAGCTGGTTCATCCGCTCCACGGCATGCAAGGAACGTATGTCGGAACTCAACAAGACCATCAAGTGGAAACCCGAATCTACAGGAACAGGCCGTTTTGGCAAATGGCTTGAGAACCTCAACGACTGGAACCTCAGCCGCAGTCGCTACTGGGGTACACCGCTGCCAATCTGGCGCAACAAGGAAACGCGCGAGGAACTGTGTATCGGAAGCCTCGAACAGCTCTATGCTGAAATCGAAAAGGCTGTGGCAGCAGGTGTGATGAAGAGCAATCCTTTCAAAGAGAAAGGTTTTGTGCCAGGCGACTACAGTCAGGAGAACTACGATAAGATCGACCTCCACCGTCCATACGTGGATGATATTCTGTTGGTATCTGACAAAGGCAGTGTGTTGCGCCGCGAGGCCGACCTCATCGACGTGTGGTTCGACTCTGGTGCCATGCCTTACGCGCAGATCCACTATCCATTCGAAAACAAGGAGGAGTTCGACAAGCGCACCATCTATCCAGCCGACTTCATTGCTGAAGGTGTCGATCAGACACGTGGCTGGTTCTTCACCCTCCATGCCCTGGGCACCATGATCTTCGACAGCGTGGCTTTCAAAGCCGTGATTTCCAACGGTCTGGTGCTCGACAGCAAGGGTGTGAAGATGTCGAAGCATTTGGGCAACACCGTCGATCCTTTCCAAGCCATCGAGAAATATGGAAGTGACGCTGTGCGCTGGTATATGATCACCAACTCTCAGCCTTGGGACAACCTGCTCTTCGATCCTGATGGAGTGGCAGAGGTGGTTCGTTCATTCTTCGGCAAACTCTTCCAGACCTATTCGTTCTTCACCATGTATGCCAATGTGGATGGTTTCGACGGTTCACAGCCCATGGTGCCTTATCAGGAACGTCCTGAAATCGACCGTTGGATCCTGTCGGAACTCAACACCCTCGTGAAAGAGGTGACTGATAGTTTCGACGACTATGAGCCCACCAAGGCAGGCCGAGCCATTCAGACCTTCGTGGTTGACAACCTCTCCAACTGGTATGTGCGACTCAACCGCAAGCGTTTCTGGGGCAGCAGCATGTCCACCGACAAACTCTCTGCCTACCAGACACTCTATCTCTGCTTGGAGACCCTTTCCAAACTCATTGCTCCCGTGTCGCCATTCTTCGCCGACAGGCTCTATTGCGACCTCATGGCGGTGACCCACCGCGAGGACGCTGTCTCTGTCCATCTCGCTCCATATCCCAAATTCAATGAGGTATTCGAGATCAAGGAACTGGAGAAGCGTATGGAACTGGCTCAGAAGGTCACCTCTATGGTGCTTTCTCTCCGCAAGAAAGAGAAAATCATCGTGCGCCAGCCCCTGCAGAGCATTTCCATCCCTGTGACCGACGAACTGCAGAAGGAGCGACTGGAACAGATGAAGCAGCTGATACTCGATGAGGTGAACGTCAAGGAAATGAAGTTCATCGAAGGAGAAAGCATGTTGGTCAAGAAAGTGAAGTGCAACTTCCGTGTCATGGGCAAGAAGTTCGGCAAGTTGATGAAGGCTGTGTCGGCTTCTGTCGATGCCATGAGCCAGGAGCAGATTGCCCAACTGGAGAAAGACGGACAGATCACCTTGCAGGCCGACGGTCAGGATGCGCTCATCGAGCGCGCCGATGTCGATATCATCAGCGAGGACATCCCAGGATGGACCGTGATGAACGAAGGCAACATCACCGTGGCTCTCGACATCACCATCACCCCCGAGTTGAAGAACGAGGGTGTGGCACGTGAGATTGTCAAGCGTATCCAGGGTCTGCGCAAGGACACAGGTTTCGAGATCACCGACCGTATCACGGTGAAGGTGAGCGACAATCCTGCCATCCGCGCCGCAGTGGATACCTTCAAGGACTACATCAGTGCCCAGGTGCTTGCCAACAGCATCTCCGTGGAGGACAACGACGGCCCCGAATTCGACTTCGACGATTTCAAGATGAACATCAAGGTCGAAAAAGACTAAAGGCAATTCTTAGGATTTCCTAGGGTTTCCTAGGGCTTCCTAGGGTTTCCTAGGGCTTCCTAGGATTTCCTAGGGTTTCCTAGGGCTTCCTAAGATCAAAATTAAAATCAATCAAAACCAAAAATCATAATCAAGAAAATGAAAGCAATAGTATTTCCCGGTCAGGGTGCCCAGTTCTCAGGAATGGGTAAGGACCTGTATGAGAGCAGTGAAGAGGCAAAGGCCATGTTTGAGAAAGCTAATGAAATCCTCGGCTACCGCATCACTGACATCATGTTTGAAGGCACAGATGAGGAACTGAAGCAGACCAAGGTGACACAGCCCGCCGTCTTCCTCCACTCTGTCATTCTCGCCAAGGTGCTGGGCTTGAAGCCCGACATGACCGCTGGTCACTCGCTTGGTGAGTTCTCAGCCCTCGTTGTGGCTGGTGCCCTCAGTTTTGAAGATGGCTTGAAACTCGTTTACCAACGTGCTACTGCCATGCAGAAGGCATGCGAGGCCGCTCCTTCAACCATGGCTGCTATCATCGCCCTCCCCGACGAGACCGTGGAGCAGATTTGCGCAGAGGTGAGCCAGCCCGGCAATGTGGTGGTGGGTGCCAACTACAACTGCCCCGGCCAGATTGTCATCTCTGGTAATATCGACGCTGTGAACACTGCTTGTGAGAAACTCAAGGCCGCAGGTGCCAAGCGCGCCCTGCCATTGAAGGTGGGTGGTGCTTTCCACTCTCCACTCATGCAGCCAGCCAAGGACGAACTGCAGCAGGCCATCGAGGCTACAGAGTTCCATACCCCCTCTTGCCCAGTCTATCAGAATGTGGACGCACAGGCACACACCGACGCTGAGGAAATCAAGCAGAACCTCATCGCTCAGCTCACCGCTTCCGTTCGTTGGACTCAGGAGGTGCAGAACATGATTGCCGCCGGTGCCACCGAATTCACGGAGTGTGGACCTGGCAAGGCACTTCAAGGCATGATTGCCAAGATTGCCAAAGGCAACGAGGCTGTTACCGTCACTGGCGTACAAGGTCTCGCCTAATGTCCAGGATGATTGTCTATCAGGTGCTGACACGATTGTTCGGCGCCAACAAGAAGAGTCCCGTGGCCAATGGCACACGCGACCTGAATGGTTGTGGACTCATGAATGATTTCAACACCAAGGCACTTGATCAGATCAAGAGCCTTGGTGCTACTCATATCTGGTACACGGGCATCATTGAACATGCCCAGCAGACCGATTACACAGAATATGGCATCGCGCTCGACCATGCAGACGTAGTGAAGGGCAAGGCTGGCAGTCCATACGCCATCAAGGACTATTACGATGTGGATCCCGACCTCGCCAAGAAACCCGATGAGCGCATGAAAGAGTTTGAGAACCTCGTCAGACGTACGCACCAGGCAGGGCTCAAGGTCATCATCGACTTCGTGCCCAACCATGTGGCACGTCAGTATAAGTCGGACGCTTGCCCTGAAGGTGTGACTGATCTGGGAGCCGCCGACGACAAGTCGAAGGCTTTCTCACCAGCCAATAATTTCTATTACATCCCTGGCCAGCGTTTTGTTCCTCCTGTGGATGGTTCTTTGTGTCCAGAGAATGCCTATATCGAGGATCCCGCCAAGGCCACAGGCAACGACTGCTTCTCGCCATCACCTTCCCGCAACGACTGGTACGAGACGGTGAAACTCAACTACGGAGTGGACTACAGCAATGGCAGCCGTCATTTCGACCCCGTTCCCGATACCTGGAAGAAGATGACCCATATCCTGCTCTTCTGGGCTTCAAAAGGTGTGGATGCCTTCCGCTGCGACATGGCAGAGATGGTGCCTTGTGAGTTCTGGGGATGGGCTATACCGCAAGTGAAAGCCGCCTATCCCCACATCGACTTCATCGCCGAGGTCTATAATCCCAATGAGTATCGCAACTACCTCTTCAATGGCAAGTTCGACTACCTATATGATAAGGTGGGACTTTACGACACGCTTCGCGACGTGGTTTGCGGTGGCTCGGCTTCCAACATCACTTTCGCATGGCAGAAGGTGGACGACATCCAGGACCGTATGCTCAACTTCCTTGAGAACCACGACGAGCAGCGACTGGCATCCGACTTCTTCGCCGGCGACGCCAATCGTGGACGTTCTGCGCTGCTCGTCTCAGCACTGATGCGCACCAATCCTTTCATGCTCTATTTCGGTCAGGAACTGGGCGAGAGAGGCATGGATCAGGAAGGTTTCAGCGGCAGGGACGGACGCACGACCATCTTCGACTACTGGACCATCGACAGCATACGCCGATGGAGAAACAGCGGCAAGTTCGACGGGACGTTGCTCACTGATGAAGAGCGGTCGCTCCAAGACTACTACCAGCGTGTGTTGCATCTCTGCAACGAAGAAGGCGCCATCCGTGAGGGACTGTTCTACGACGTGATGTATGCCAACTACGACAACATGGCGATGGACACCAACCGCATCTACGCCTTCATGCGTAGCGAAGGCAAGGAACGCATCCTCGTGGTGGCTAACTTTGCGGACGAACCCGTGCAAACAGCAGTGAAACTACCTGCTCATCTTTTCGAATATCTGGGTATGGACACCAAGAAAGGAAAGGTAAATGCAGTTGATCTGCTCACTGGAAAAAAGGAGAAGTTGACAATCGCTCCCGATGCCTTGACTGAACTCACAATTCCTGCCAATGGCGGCAAAGTGCTGAAATTCAAATTGTAATCATTTAATGAACTGATTTTCACATGAAAAAAGGAATATGGTCGCTCATCTTGGCAATGACCGTTTTGCAACCTTCCATGGCGCAAGACAGCAAGATTTATGTGAAGAACATCAAGACCCTGCAAACCACGCTCGGCGGACAGTGGGACGCTGCGCCCATACTCCTGCTTGGCGGTAACAACTTCATCGAAATCAGTTTCGACGATTTGCAGCACTCGTATGTGCACTACACCTACACCATCACCCACTGCGACGCCTATTGGAACAGCAGCGAACTGCTGGAGTCGGAGTATATGACCGGTTTCAGCAGCAACCGCATCGAAGACTACGGCCAGTCGATGAACACCCAGATGGAGTACAACCACTACATGCTGCGAATACCCAACGATGACGTGGAGTTGCTCATCAGCGGCAACTACCGCGTCACCGTCTATAACGATGACGGGGATGGCGACGAACCTGTCCTCGAAACGTGTTTCTGTGTGCTGGAACCTATGATTGGAGTGGATCTGGAAGTGACCGACAACACCGACATCGACGCCCATGCCCAGCACCAGCAGGTCAATTTCAACATCAATTACGCCAACTTCCGCGTCATCAATCCCGTGGATGAGTTCAAACCCGTGGTCTATCAGAACCGCCGCCCCGACAACCGCGTGGAAGGGCTCCAACCCACCTACCTGCGTTCCAATCAGTTGGTCTATACCCATAACCGCCGACTCATCTTTCCTGCCGGCAATGAGTACCGCCGATTTGAGATCCTCGACGAGTATCAACCCACGATGCATGTGGAGGAGATGGAATACTTCGACCCCTACTATCATGCCACGCTTTTCGTGGACAAACCCCGTCGCAACTATCTCTTCGACAAAGACCAAGACGGACTCTACTACGTCCGCAATGGCGACAATATCGACAGCGAGACGGAAAGCGACTATTTCTACACCCATTTCACTCTTGACACACCTCTGTTGGGAAATGGGGAAGTCTATATCAACGGCAACCTCACCAACAACCAGTTTGATGAGGCCTACCGCATGACCTACAATCCCATCGACCATTGCTACGAGGCTGTGTTGCCACTCAAACAAGGATCCTACAATTATCAGTACCTCTTTGTGCGCGATGGAGAGACAGTCGGCAGCACGGCGGAGGCGGAAGGCAACTTCTACCAGACGGAGAACGAATATACCGTGCTGGTCTATCACAGGCCTTTCGGCAGCCGATACGACAAACTTATCGGTTATCAGCATGCCATTTTCAGTTATTGACTTAAGCGGACGCGACACGTCGCGTCCCTACATACGAATTGATAAAAACATGAAAAACATGATGAACAAGAAAACCACACGTTATTTATGGCTACCGACCTTCGTCGTCGCCAGCGCTATGGCGATGGTGTCGTGCAGAACCAATACGCTTCCATCTGCCGATGGAACGACCAAGAACTCCCGTCAAGCCTATTCGCCTTCTGTCTATGTTTATCTCAATAAAGCCAACGAGCGGGAACGTCTCGACGAGGTCGGAGCTCGGGGCTATAAGGCGAAGGATTGGCGTTTGGAGGTCTTGAACGGAAGAAAGGAAATGCCCGCCAATTTCAGATGGAGTGGTGGAGACTTCATCCCCGCGGCAAGCGCGTCGCTACCCGAACCCAATTACACACCATCTCGCCAGGGACTCGATGAACTATTCGTTTCAGGCAGTGGCCGTTTCACAGTCAAACAACTGGAAGCACTGACGGATTTTGTTGACCAGAAGGCTCCTGGCAAGAAGAAGTATATTGTCGATGTCAGAAACGAGTGCCACGGCTTCGTCAACGGGCACCATGTCTCTTGGTACGGATACATCAACTGGGCGAACATCGGCAAGCACCGTGATGAGATCATGAGAGAAGAGGAACAGCTGTTTCGTTCGATTCAAGGAAAAACTATTCTTGCCGGCAAGATTGTAGGAGCCAACAACTACGTGATGACCGACAGCACATGGATCAACGTGAAAGCCGACAGCGCTCAGACGGAGAAAGAGGTGGTGGAGAGTCATGGCTGGGGCTACCGACGTCTGACCGCCCTTGACCATGGATTTCCCTCAGATGAAATCATCGACCAGTTCATCGACATCTACCGTTCAATCCCGAAAGACGCCTGGGTGCATTTCCATTGCCAGGCAGGTTTCGGTAGAACGACCTTGTATATGTGTTTCATCGACATGCTCCGCAACCCCGATGTACCGCTGAAAGACATCCTTTATCGCCAAACCTGCTTGGGAGGCTCAAGCATGTATTATCAAGGCGACCGCCCCACCGAACAGCCATGGCGAGTGCAACTCTTCACCGAGACCAGCTACCTCGTCCCTCTCTTCTATGATTATGTTCAGGCCAACAAGAAGAACGGCTATACCAAGTCATGGACAGAGTGGAAGAAAAAGAAGTTGAAATAGTTTTTTGAGCTTTAATCATAGTTCTAAATTTGTGTACACAAAAACGTACACAAAATTTGTTTTTTCCCTTTTTATTTAATATCTTTGCCTGTGAAAACAAAAAACAGAATAAGTTATGACACAGTTGACAGTAAGAGATTTCAGAAGCAATATGGCTAGTTCTTTCGATAAGGTCGATGCCGGTGAACACGTTTTCATCCGTAGGAAGAACCAGCTCTACATCATTGTACCCGTCCAGGAGGAGGATTTGACCATCACCCCAGAGTTGGCTCAGAAGATCGAACAAGCGCGACAGGAACATAGGGAAGGGAAAGGAGTAACGCTAAAATCTCAGGAAGATATAGATAAATGGTTTGATTCGTTATGAATTATGAAGTGAAAGTAATGCCTTCGGCAGATAAGTCCATTAAAAAATGGAAGAAATCAAATCCAAACCTTTATAACAAGTTCAAAAAAATCGTTTATGAGTTGATGATTCATCCCCGTACGGGCACAGGACATCCTGAGCCCTTAAAGGGAGGAAGTGAGGTTACTTATTCGCGACGTATCACGGCTCACGACCGAATCATCTACGATATTTACGACGATATAGTCACAGTGCTTGTATTGGATGTCGAAGGCCATTACAACGACAAATAGAGGCCAATTTCTTATTTTCCCCAATTCAATGCTCTACTTGAAGAAAACATCACCACC
>CAMOWU010000103.1 GCA_946628545.1 uncultured Bacteroides sp.
ACACCGACTGGAACGCCGCCTATGAGGAGGCAACGATGAACGTGAAGAAAATATTAAAATAAGTTGAGAGTCAGAGTTTAGGCTTTAGAGTTTAGACTTTAGACTTTAGACTTTAGGCTTTAGACTTTAGGCTTTAGACTTTAGACTTTAGGCTTTAGTGTTTTAGCAGGTGCGCCCCGAAGGGGCAACCATCCTATAGCCCAGGGCAACGCCCTGGGTTTTTGATGTTGTTTATAGTCGCGCCCTGTAAGGGCAAAATCGTTACCGTCATTGATGATGGTGCCCTTACAGGGCGTTGGTGATTTGCGTTGCATATTCCCAGGGCGTTGCCCTGGGCTAAGAGATTTTGGCCCTTCAGGCCGATACGAGTAGGCTTTAGACTTTAGACTTTAGACTTTAGACTTTAGACCTTAGACCTTAGACTTTAAGCTTTAGTGTTTTAGCAGGTGCGCCCCGAAGGGGCAACCATCCTATAGCCCAGGGCAACGCCCTGGGTTTTTGATGTTGTTTATAGTCGCGCCCTGTAAGGGCAAAATCGTTACCGTCATTGATGATGGTGCCCTTACAGGGCGTTGGTGATTTGAGTTGTATATCCCCAGGACGTTGCCCTGGGCTAAGAGATTTTGGCCTTTCAGGCCGATACGAGTAGGGTTTAGACCTTGAAATTGACTAGAAAACTACATAGACCAAGCTAAGGACGGATGCTACAGGTATGCATCCGTCTTTTTTATTTTTTGCATATTCATACCAAAGCAGGCATAAGGAATATCATTTTAAATAGATTGTTGCAAATATATCGAGAGAAAACGCTAACTTTGCAGCAAAATTCACGATAGTGACTTCTTATGAACGTTGCAATAGTAAAATACAACGCAGGCAACATCCGTTCGGTGATCAATGCGCTCAATCGACTGGGCGTTGAACCTGTAATCACCGACGATGCCGATGTGCTCCGCAAAAGCGACCGTGTGCTGTTCCCTGGACAAGGAGAAGCGGGTACGACCATGGCGTATCTGAAAGCCCATCAACTGGATACGGTCATTCGCTCCCTACGCCAGCCAGTGCTGGGCATCTGTGTGGGGATGCAGTTGATGTGCCGCCACAGCGAAGAAAACGACACCGACTGCCTTGGGATCTTCCCTACCGAGGTGAAACGGTTCCAACCCACAGCACACGAGATGAAGGTTCCGCAAATGGGGTGGAACACCATTGAGTCCCTGAGCAGTCCTTTGTTCAAGGGCATCAATGATGGCGAGTTCGTGTATTTCATCCACAGTTTCTACGTGGCCGACAATCCCTACTCAATAGCCACCACCGATTACATCACCCCCTACTGCAGCGCACTCCACAAAGACAATTTCTACGCCACACAGTTCCACCCCGAGAAAAGCGGGCGAATAGGCGAACAAATATTGAAGAACTTCCTTGAGATAGAATAAGAATGCAAATAGAACTCATCCCCGCCATCGACATCATTGACGGCAAATGCGTACGGCTCACTCAGGGAGACTATCAGAGCAAAAAGGTTTACAACGAGAACCCCGTTGAAGTAGCCAAGCAATTTGCAGAACACGGCATTCGGCGGCTTCATGTGGTGGACCTCGACGGAGCCAAGTCTGCTCATGTGGTCAACCACAAAGTGGTGGAGGCCATTACCGCTTCCACCGACATGGTCGTTGACTTCGGCGGTGGCATCAAATCCGACGAAGACCTGAAAAAGGCATTTGATGCCGGAGCTTCCATGGTGACCATAGGCAGTCTGGCCGTCAAGCACCCCGACACCTTTCTCCGTTGGCTCGAACAGTACGGCAGCGACCATATCATCCTGGGAGCAGACGTGAAAGACGGACAAATCAGCATCAACGGTTGGCAAGAGGAAGAAGGAGACCAGCTCGTTCCTTTCGTGGGTAAATACGTTGAAAAAGGAGTCCAGAAGGTGCTATGCACCGACATCAGCAAAGACGGCATGCTGCAAGGTCCGGCAGTAGAACTCTACCAGCATCTCCTTCAGTCGTTTCCCGACCTCTACCTGATTGCCAGCGGTGGAGTGAGTTGCATCGAGGATATCCGAGCCCTGGATCAAGCCGGTGTGCCAGCAGTGGTCTTCGGTAAGGCCATCTATGAAGGCCGTATCCAACTCGACGAGCTGATGAATGTGTAGTCAGTTCTAAAGTTCATGACAGTCAACAACAAAGTCCAAATAAAGAAAACCTCTTTCAAGACGATAATAGCGTGTTAGCAAAAAGAATCATCCCCTGCCTTGATATCAAGAACGACCAAACCGTCAAAGGCACCAACTTCGTCAACCTGCGTAGTGCAGGCGACCCCGTAGCCTTAGGCAAGAGCTACAGCGAACAGGGTGCCGATGAGTTGGTCTATCTCGACATCACCGCCAGTTTCGAGGAACGCAAGACATTCACAGACCTGGTTCGTCGTGTGGCAGCCGAAATCAGCATCCCCTTCACCGTTGGTGGTGGCATCAACGAGTTGAGCGACGTGGACCGCCTGCTCAATGCGGGTGCCGACAAGGTGAGCATCAATTCCGCGGCACTGCGGCGGCCTGAATTGGTCAATGAGATTACCAACCGTTTCGGTTCACAAGTGTGCGTGGTGGCGATCGACGCCAAATACACGGAATCGTCAGGCTGGAAATGCTATGTGAAAGGCGGTCGTGAAGAAACGGAATGGGGATTGTTTGACTGGGCTGAAGAAGTGTGTGCCCGAGGTGCTGGTGAGATCCTGTTCACGAGCATGAACCACGACGGAGTGAAGGAAGGGTTTGCCAACGACGCCCTCGCACGGCTTTCAGAGTCAGTGAGCATCCCCGTGATTGCCTCAGGCGGTGCTGGAAAGAAAGAGCACTTCCGCGACACCTTCATCCTCGGCAAAAGCGATGCAGCCCTGGCAGCCAGTGTGTTTCACTTCGGCGAAATCAGCATCCCCGACCTGAAACACTATCTGAAAGAAGAAGGCATCAACGTAAGGCTTTAAGCGCACAAATAGTCATTCACAAGGCTTTAAACGCACAAATAGTCATTCACAAGGCTATAAGCGCATCATACATCATTCAATAATTCGTGATCACAACAATCGCACATCAAGAAAACATCAACAACATGGATATAGACTTCAAAAAGATGGACGGCTTGGTGCCCGCCATCATCCAAGACTCCAAAACACTGAAAGTGCTGATGCTTGGCTTCATGAACGAAGAAGCCCTGCAAAAGACCATCGAAAGCGGAAAGGTAACCTTCTGGAGCCGAACCCGCCAGTGCCTGTGGACCAAAGGCGAAACCAGTGGCAACTTCCTCCATGTGGTGGAAATACTGAGCGACTGCGACAACGACACGCTCCTCATCAAGGCCGACCCAGAAGGACCTGTCTGCCACACTGGTGCCGACACCTGCTGGAACGAGAAGAACGACAACCCCATCATGTTCCTCAGCGACCTACAGCGCTTCATTGAGAAACGTCACGAGGAAATGCCAGAAGGCAGCTACACGACCAGCCTGTTCCAGTCGGGTGTGAATCGCATGGCGCAAAAAGTGGGCGAAGAGGCCGTAGAGAGTGTCATCGAAGCCATGGCCGGCAACGACTCGCGCTTGGTCTATGAGGCATCCGACATGATCTACCACCTGATTGTGTTGCTCACATCCAAGGGTTTGTCAATTGAGGATGTGGCACGTGAGTTGCTCGAGCGCCACAACCCTGGCTGGCACAAACATTAACCCAATAAAATCCAACGGCGTATGCTGATCGACTATCATAACGTGGAAGTGTGTCAGGAGGCACAGATTGTGCTCAACGACGTAAGCCTTCAGGTCGATAAGGGCGAGTTTGTCTATATCATCGGCAAGGTGGGGTCAGGCAAGAGCTCGCTGCTCAAGACTTTCTACGGCGAAGTGCCAGTGAAGAAAGGCGAGGGAACGGTGATGGACTTCGATGTGACCAAACTGAAGTCAAAACACCTACCACAACTAAGAAAGAAACTGGGCATCATCTTCCAGGATTTCCAGTTGCTTACCGACCGCAATGTGACCGACAACCTTCGCTTCGTGCTGCGCGCCACAGGATGGAAAAGCAAGAACGACATAGAGAACCGCATCAAAGAGGTGCTGGAGCTGGTTGGCATGAGCACAAAAGGCTACAAACTGCCAAGCGAGCTATCGGGTGGTGAACAGCAACGCATCGCCATCGCACGCGCCATCCTCAACAATCCGGACCTCATACTCGCAGACGAGCCTACAGGCAACCTCGACGTCGAGACAGGACGTGCCATCACCCGCCTGCTCCACGACATCAGCAAGAAAGGCTCAGCGGTGGTGATGATCACCCACAACCTTCAACTGCTCAACGAGTTTCCTGGCAAGGTGTTCATCTGCGACAACCATACCTTTAAGGAGCGCACCGGCAAAGACGTCAGGGAGTCAGAGGTCAAGGGACACGACATCTCGGACACCAACTACAACCCCTCCACTGAATCGGGGAAATTGTTCAAAGACAACATCGTCATAGAGTCTAACTCGCACGACGCTTAGTGATATACAATCGTAAAGACAAAGAACAAAATAAAGGCAAGAGACAATGAAAGTATTGAAATTCGGCGGAACATCTGTGGGCACTCCACAGCGCATGAAGGACGTGGTGAAACTCATCACCGACGGTGAGAAGAAAATCGTGGTACTGTCGGCCATGTCAGGCACAACCAACGCACTGATAGAAATATCTGACTACCTCTATAAAAAGAACCCAGAGGGAGCCAATGAGCACATCAACCGTCTGGAGAAGAAATATCGCCAGCATGTGGCAAATCTCTATACCACAGACGAATACAAAGAAAAGACTTTGGCATTCATCAAGGAAGAGTTCAATTTCCTGCGCTCATTCACCAAAGGCATCTTTACCATGTTCGAGGAGAAGATCATCGTAGGCCAGGGTGAGATCATCAGCACCAACATGGTGACCAACTACCTGTTGGAGCAAGGCTACAACGCCACCCTTCTGCCAGCGCTCGACTTTATGCGCACAGACAAGAACTCCGAGCCCGACCTGGAATATATCCGCGAGAAACTTGGCGACATGCTCAAAGAGAATGCCGACTACGAGATCTATATCACTCAGGGCTTCATCTGCCGCAATGCATACGGTGAGATCGACAACCTCCAGCGTGGTGGCAGCGACTACACTGCATCGCTGATTGGTGCTGCCATAGGAGCCAGCGAAGTGCAAATCTGGACAGACATCGACGGTATGCACAACAACGACCCACGCTTTGTGGATAACACATCTCCCGTGAAGCAACTGCATTTCGAAGAAGCTGCTGAGTTGGCATACTTCGGCGCCAAGATCCTCCACCCCACCTGTGTGCAACCAGCCAAGTATGCTGGCATCCCCGTGAAACTGCTCAACACGATGGACCCCACGGCTCCAGGCACCGTGATCAGCAACGAGACCGAATACAACAAGATCAAGGCTGTGGCCGCTAAGGACAATATCACCGCTATCAAGATCATCTCCAGCCGCATGCTTTTGGCCTACGGTTTCCTGCGCAAAGTCTTCGAGATCTTCGAGTCCTACAAGACGAGCATCGACATGGTCTGCACCTCTGAGGTGGGTGTTTCGGTGACCATCGACAACACCACCAACCTCAACGCCATCCTCGACGAACTGAAGAAATTCGGCACCGTAGAAGTCGATACCGACATGTGCATCATCTGTGTTGTCGGTGATTTGGATTGGCAGAACGTTGGTTTCGAGACCCTTGCAACCGATGCCATGCGCAACATCCCCGTCCGCATGATATCCTATGGAGGCAGCAACCACAACATCTCATTCCTCGTAGCCGGATCCGATAAGAAGGCGGCACTGCAGGCATTGAGCAACACGCTTTTCAAGCAATAAGACACTACAGGGGATTTCTATAAATTCCTCGTTCACATCCAAAACAAATCAATAAAAGGGCTTATATGAACTCTTTCGTAAACTTACTGAAAGCCAATTTATAGAAGCCCCCTACAAACACATTTTATGAACACGAACCGCTACCCTAAGGCTTTAGAAACGATTCAAACGCCCTTTTATTACTATGATACAGATCTGCTGCGACGCACCTTAGCGTGCATCAAGAGCTACGAGTCCTCTTACGAGGGTTTCTGCGTTCACTACGCCATCAAAGCCAACGCCAATCCGAAATTGCTGAAGATTATCCAGGAATACGGATTAGGAGTGGATTGCGTGAGCGGTGGGGAGATCCAGGCGTCCATCGACGCAGGATTCGATCCGAGCAAGATTGTCTTTGCGGGCGTGGCCAAGAGCGATTGGGAGATTGAACTGGGCCTTGCGCACAATATCCTCTGCTTCAATGTGGAGAGCATCCCTGAACTGGAGGTCATCAACCAGATTGCAACCGATAAGAACAAAACCGCCAACGTGTGCCTGCGCATCAATCCTGAAGTAGGCGCCCACACCCATACCAACATCGCCACAGGCAGGGCGGAAGACAAATTCGGCATTTCCATGGAAGATATGGAGAAGGTGATTCATCTGACACAGACATTATCCAACATCCATTTCATGGGACTGCACTTCCACATCGGCAGCCAGATACTCGACATGTCTGACTTCGAAGCGCTTTGTAGAAGGATCAACGACCTCCAAGACCAACTGGAACAACAGAACGTGAAGATAGAGATCATCAATGTCGGCGGCGGACTTGGGGTAGATTATGACTCCCCTGAGAGCAACGACATGGCGGACTTCGAGTCATACTTCAACACCTACCACCGTCTGCTTCGCCTTCGCCAGGGCCAGAGCCTGCACTTTGAACTTGGACGCGCTGTAGTGGCTCAATGTGGCAGCTTGATCACCAAGACGCTCTACGTGAAAGAGGGCAACCAGCGTAAGTTTGTGATGGTGGATGCCGGCATGACCGACTTGATTCGTCCAGCCCTATACCAGGCACACCACAAGATTGTGAATATCAGCAGTGAGGCCGAAACCACCGACACTTACGACGTGGTGGGTCCCATTTGTGAGTCGAGCGATGTGTTCGACACCGACGTGACACTACCGACTACCCGTCGTGGCGACCTGATAGCCATCCTGTCTGCAGGAGCATACGGTGAGGCGATGGCATCACGCTACAACTGCCGCCCCTTTGCCAAAGGCTATACCTCCGACGACTTGTGTTGAAGGGTGATGGGTTAATGGTTATTGGTTATTGAGGGTGATTACACCGCCCTTGAAAGGGCGGGCACAGGGCTCGCCCAATGGTCAAAAACGCGATTGAGCGAGGGCAGAGCCAAGCTTCCTTGGGCTATGCCGAGCGTGAGCGTTTTCGGCGAAGCCAATGATCGATGGTCAATGGTCAATGGTCAATGATCGATGGTCAATGGTCAATGGTCAATGATCAATGGTCAATGGTCAATGATCAATGGTCAATGGTCAATGGTCAATGAACTAATGCCAGTTGTTATGCCATTATGGCACACAACTGGCATACTTCATGACTTGGCACACAATTTGTTGGCATTCTTATGCAATGAAGTCTTGTTCATTGCATAATGACTCTAAAACAACTAATTGAAAATGAAAGATATAGACGAAGAAAAGATGTCCTCTCCTGAACAAGAAGAGGACATGAAAGACGAGGCAGCACAAACTGCCGCAGAAGAAACATCAACTGCCGCAAGCAGTGAGGACAGCGAAAAGGACGACAATCAGAAAGAATCTGAAGAGCCCACTGTGGAAGAGCAACTCGAAGAAGCTCAGGACAAAATCGCTGAACTCAACGACAAATACCTCCGCCTGATGGCAGAGTTCGACAATTACAGAAAACGCGTGATGAAAGAAAAGTCGGAACTGATCAAGACCGCCGGCTCCAAAGTTATCACCACCATTCTCCCTGTGCTCGATGATATGGAACGGGCAGAGCAGACCATGGAAAAAGCCGAAGATGTGGCAGCCGTGAAAGAAGGCCTGTTGCTGATTTTCGACAAGTTCATGAAACTGCTCGCTTCTGAAGGATTGAAGGCCATCGACACGACCGACAAGGTCTTCGATACTGATTACCATGAGGCAGTGGCTATGGTGCCAGGACAGCCAGATGAACTCAAGGGCAAGGTCATCGATTGCATCCAGACGGGCTATATGCTCAACGATAAAGTCATCCGTCACGCTAAAGTAGCAGTGGCTCAATAAGAAACATCAACCAATACAACACCACAATGGCAGGTAAGAACTACTACGACATCCTTGGTGTCAGCAAGTCAGCAAATGAAGATGAGATCAAGAAGGCCTACAAAAAGATGGCCATCAAATATCACCCCGACCGCAACCCTGGCGACAAGGAGGCAGAGGAGAAATTCAAAGAGGCTGCCGAGGCTTACGACGTGCTTCACGACCCACAAAAGCGCCAGGTCTATGACCAGTACGGCGAAGAGGGTCTGAAGGGCGGTGGATTCTCCACCGGACAAGGCATGAACATGGACGATATCTTCTCCATGTTCGGCAGCATCTTCGGCGGAAGAGGTTTTGGCGGATTCAGTGGTTTCGGTGGCTTCGGCGACGACGAAGGCGGACAAACCGTCACCTTCCGAGGAAAAGACCAGCGTCTGAGGGTGGAACTGACACTGCAGGAAATCGTCAACGGCACCACGAAGAAGTTCAAGGTGAAGAAAGACGTGACTTGCACCCACTGCCACGGCAGCGGTTCGAGCGACGGCAAAACCGATACCTGCCCCACCTGTAATGGCCGGGGATACGTCATCCGCACGCGCCAGAGCATTCTGGGCATGATGCAGACACAAAGCACATGTCCACAGTGCAACGGAGAGGGAAAAGTGGTGAAGAACAAATGCCCTCACTGCAATGGAGAAGGCATCGTCGGTGGTGAGGAAATCGTGGAAGTGAAATTCCCCGCCGGCCTCCAGGAAGGCATGGTGCTGACAGTAGGCGGAAAAGGCGGTGCCGGACGGCACAACGGTGTGAACGGCGACCTGCAGATCATCATCAAGGAAAAAGGCGACCCTGAGCTCATCCGCGATGGCAACGACTTGGTTTACAACCTACTGCTCACAGTTCCCCAAGCCACCTTGGGCACCAGCGTGGAGATACCGACGGTAGATGGTAAAGCCAAAATCAATATTGAGCCAGGCACACAACCCGGCACCGTGCTACGACTCAAAGGCAAAGGCATACCGCAGGTGCAGGGCTACAGCCGAGGACAGAAAGGCGACGAGGTGATCAACGTCAGTGTCTATATCCCGGAAACACTGAGCCGCGAGGAAAAAGACGCCATGAAGAAAGCAGCCAACAGCGACAACTTCAAACCCTCCGAAAGCATCAGAGCCAAGATCTTCAAGAAATTCCGTTCTTACTTCGAGCAATAACCCAACCTATCACGGACATCATCCGCCAAAAAGGCAGATGCTGTCCGTGATTTTTTGTCTTTGTCCTCCAGATAATTCGATTTCTCCGAATGATTCTAAAACTCTCCAATATCACAAATTGTCATCTTATTGCCTCGTAGTAGGAGCATCTGCTTTCCTGCCGAGTGCTATTGTGCGGCAGGAATGCCGCACCTCCTATCAGGACACTGAATATTCCAAAAATCATCCTCAGTAATGAACTACCAACAAACCATTGACTATCTTTACAACGTCGCACCTTTGTTTCAAAACATCGGCCAGGGTGCTTATAAAGAGGGACTGAGCAACACGATCGCTCTCGACAACCATTTCGGCAACCCTCACCGCCATTACCTGACCATCCACGTGGCAGGCACCAATGGAAAGGGCTCTTGCTCCCACACCCTGGCAGCCATCCTGCAGAGCGCCGGTTACAAGGTGGGGCTTTACACCTCGCCACACTTGGTGGACTTCCGCGAGCGCATCCGCGTCAACGGCAAGATGATCAGCAAACGAAAAGTCATCGACTTCGTGAAAAACGAACGTCCGTTCTTCGAACCCCTCCACCCTTCTTTCTTTGAATTGGTCACCGCCTTGGCGTTCAAGCACTTCGCCGAAGAGGGTGTGGACATCGCAGTGGTGGAGGTGGGACTGGGAGGACGCTTGGACTGCACCAACATCATCACTCCTCTGGTATCAGTCATCACCAACATCAGCTACGACCACATGCAGATGCTGGGCGACACGCTCGACAAGATAGCCGCGGAGAAGGCTGGCATCATCAAGCGGGGAATCCCCGTGGTGGTAGGCGAGACGGTACAGGAGACACGACCAGTGTTCCTCAACAAGGCAGAAGAAATGGAGGCGCCTATCACACTGGCAGAAGAAACGCGTGAAGTGATTGACGCTCAACCCTGCAAATCGGGTGGCATCGACTACGTCACCCAACATTTCGGCACTGTCCACGGCGAACTGTCAGGCCTCTACCAAATCAAGAACACCAACACCATCCTCTGCGCCCTGCGCCAACTCCTTGCCCTGCACAACGAAGACGGAAGTCCAGTACTGAGAATCTCCGACAAAGCCATAGCCAAGGGCTTCGCCCAGGTCAGCCGACTGACAGGCCTGATGGGCCGTTGGCAGACCATCAACCAACGCCCCCTGACCGTATGCGACGCCGGACACAACATCGGCGGATTCCAATACATCGCACAACAGCTCCACCAAGTGGAATGCCGACAGATGAGAATCGTCTTCGGCATGGTGAGCGACAAGGATATCAGCGCAGTGCTGAGTGTACTGCCCAAGACAGCGACCTACTATTTCTGCACAGCCAGCGTGAAAAGGGCGCTCGACAGCGAGATCCTGAGACAGCGCGCGGCGGCATTCGGACTTCAAGGCCAGTCTTATGGTGGAGTGGCCAACGCCTACCAAGCCGCTCTGGAAGCATCGTCGCCCGATGATTTCATTTATGTGGGCGGAAGTTGTTTCGTAGTGGCCGATTTACTCTCTTTTTTGGGCGAAAAAAGAGCGAAAAAATGATTTTAACTTCATTTCACTTTTCAAAAGCGCATTTTTCCTTGCAAAAAATGATGAAATGAGGATTTTTTTGACTTTATTTGCATTATGAAATGAAAAAAGCACACGAAACGTTGTTTTTGACACAGGAAAAAACACGTACTTTCCGTTGCGCCTCCATCATTTCAAGCACATATAGCGTTATGACGAACTTGAACTAATTTAATCTTTTAATAACCAATATGAGTAACACAGTCACGGGATTGGACCCACAGAAATTCCAAAAAGAAGTGGACGGCAAGCAGACCGCCCTTTACATACTGAAAAACAAGAAAGGACATGAGGTAGGTATCACAAACTACGGTGGCGCACTCGTAGCCATCATGGTGCCCGACCGCGACGGCAACCTTGGCAACGTGATCCAGGGACACGACAACATCGACGAGGTGATGACCAGCCCAGAGCCATACCTCAGCACCCTCATCGGACGCTTTGGCAACCGCATCTGCAAGGGCAAGTACACCCTTGAGGGCAAGGAGTACCAACTGGCCATCAACAACGGCCCCAACGCACTGCACGGAGGCCCAACAGGTTTCCACAAGCGTGTATGGGATGCTGAGCAACTCGATGGACAGACCCTCAAGCTCCACTATGTGGCAGCCGACATGGAGGAAGGGTTCCCCGGCCAGCTCGACATGACGGTCATCTACAGTTTCAGCGACGACGACGAACTGATCATCGACTACAAGGGCTTCACCGACAAGACCACCATCGTCAACATGACCAACCACGGCTACTTCTCTTTGGCAGGCATCGCCAACCCCACTCCCACCGTTGACGACCTCATCTGCTGCATCAACGCCGACTACTACCTGCCCATCGACGACACCAGCATACCTCTGGGCTGCATAGCTCCAGTCAAGGGTACTCCATTCGATTTCACCAGCCCCAAGCCAGTGGGACAGGACATCGACGCTGACGACGTGCAGATCAAGAACGGTGCCGGCTACGACCACTGCTTCGTGCTCAACAAGAAGGAAGTGGGCGAGCTGAGCTTCGCCGCCAAGATCTGCGATCCCAAGTCGGGCAGAACCATGGAGGTCTATACCACAGAGCCAGGCGTTCAGGTCTATACCGACAACTGGGCCACAGGCTATCCCGGCCAGAACGGCGCCACCTTCCCCCGCCGCAGCGCCATCTGCTTCGAAGCACAGCACTTCCCCGACACCCCCAACCGTCCATACTTCCCGTCTGCTGTTCTCCATCCAGGAGAGACCTACACTCAGAAGACCATCTATAAGTTCGGTGTGGAGAAGTAGAGCATACAGATAAACAACTTACTAAA
>CAMOWU010000104.1 GCA_946628545.1 uncultured Bacteroides sp.
ATGCGGATGGCTGTGATTCGGGAGATTAGTGAAATTCGTGTTCGTAAATAATTCGATAATTCGGAGTGAAGGGGGAGTAGAAGGGGAAGTAATCCCCACCCCGCCCTCTGGGCACCCCATTTCCGACGTTCCGTCGCCTACCCGTAGCCTTTCCCCTAAAAAGGGAGGGGAGTTGGAGGGAGTTATTGGAGTTCGAGGATGAGAGACTGACGTGGCAAAAGGGGAATGCTGACGTCGAGAGGGAAGGACTCGCCTGTAGTCACATCCTTACCACGGGTGAAACCATCGGTGACTTCCGCAAAACGAGTCATCAATGCCTCTGCGGGTTTGTTGCCACCATTGAGCACCACCAGCACCGACTTGCCACCATAGGAACGGCAATAGGCATAGACACCATTTCTGGGGATGAACTGCACCATCTTGCCCTCTGTGATGACCTTGTTGCCTTTACGCCAATGGAGAATGGTGCGCAGATAGTTGAACATATCGTTCTCCTCAGCAGTGCGACCCTCAGCCGTGAACTTGTTCTGGGCATCGCCCTGCCATCCACCCATGAAATCACAGCGCACATATCCATCGGACACCTTCTTCACACCATTCATCAAGACCTCTGTGCCGTAGTACAACTGAGGGATGCGAGGTGCAGTGAGCAGAATCGCATAGGCCTGCTTGAGCATCGCAATGTCCTTGCCCTCACCGAGGAATCGATCGGTGTCGTGGTTCTCGATAAACGCCATGACATGGAACGGATCCTCATAAAGATAGTCATATACGAAATTGTTGTAGATGAGGTTCAATCCGTCAAACATTCCATCGGAGTTTTCCTCACGCGCACGAGTGATCTTGTCGTAGAAGGAGAAGTCCATGACGGTCTTGAGGTGCGAGTTCCGTTTGGTGAGTCGTGAGTTCATCTGCCATGAAGCGGTGAAAGGCGTGTCGATGTTCCAGGTCTCGCCCACCACATTGAAGTTGGGATATTCCTCATTGATTTCTTTCATCCAGTCGGCCATGGCATCGAAGTCGGCATAAGGATAAGTGTCCATACGTATGCCATCGATACCGACGGTCTCTATCCACCACTTGCTGTTCTGGATGAGATAGCGCATCACGTGGGGATTGGTCTGGTTGAGGTCGGGCATGGAACGCACGAACCATCCCTCCACCGTTTCCTTCTTGTCGATTTTGGATGCATAGGGATCCATGACGGGTGTGAGTTGGTAGGAGGTCTGGAGGTAGTTGTTCTGATAGTCGGAAGAGTTGAACCAGTCCTTGGATGGCATGTCGAGCAGCCATGGGTGGTAGGATCCGCAATGATTGAAAATCATGTCCATCACCACTTTGAGTCCGCGGCTGTGGCAGTCATCTACGAGCTGACGGTAGTCGTCGTTGGTGCCGAACCGCGGATCCACTCGGTAGTAGTTGGTAGTGGCATACCCATGATAACAACTGTACATTCCCCGCTCTGCAGGCATGTCGTTTTCCAGCACTGGAGTGAACCATAGCGCTGTGACACCGAGGTCGGTGAAGTAGTCGAGGTGGTCGCGTATGCCCTTGAGGTCGCCTCCATGACGCAATGAGTGGGCGGTGCGGTCGCAGACCTCGTCGCGCATTCCTTTCACTACATCAATCTTCGGATTGCCATTTGCAAAACGGTCGGGCATGAGCATATACAACACATCCTCGGAGGTAAAACCATGACGGTCGGCTGGATTGACACGGCGTTCGAGCAACTGGTAATCCACCACTTTCTTTTTCTTGCCGTCGGTGAATGTCAGTTTCATGGTGCCGGCCTGGGCGGAAGGAGAGACGTTGAGATAGACGAGCAGATAGTTGTCGCTCTCCAATCGCACCACGTCTTCGACGGTCACGCCAGGGTAGTTGACCTCCGCCTTGGCAGTGGCGATCCCCTGTCCATAGACCATCAGTTGCAGGTGGGTGTTCTTCATCCTGACAAACCAATTGGTGGGTTCAATCCGATCGACCTGAATCTTGGCTGCCGACAGACCAAGAAGATTTAGCAGAAATGAAATCATGAGCAATAATCTATTCATATTCAAGAATTTATAACGTTTTATTAAAGTAATGAATAAACAAAAGAGATAGAAGATAATGAGAGTGTATTAGGATGATGAGAGACCCCACCCCTGCCCCTCCCCTTGAAAGGGAGGGGAGTTTTTGAGGGCGGGATTGATGACCCCACCCCTGCCCCTTCCCTTGAAAGGGAGGGGAGTTTTTTGAGGGCGGGATTGATGACCTCACCCCTGCCCCTCCCCTTGAAAGGGAGGGGAGTTTTTATTGGGGCACGATGCTGATGGCATAGCCACCACCTGGGGCAGCTGATAGTTTGAGGACTGTCTTGGCGGTGACGGTCTTGGTGGTGATGGTATAGGCCTTGGGATTGCGCTCGTAGTGTGCACCCTTGGCATCAGCGTAGATGGTAGCTGTGTATTTGCGTCCTGGGTCGAGGAAACCGAGTTTGAGGGTGGATTGATGTCCATTCTCATCGCAAGTGCAACCGACGAACCAGCGTTCACTGTTCTTGTCCTTGCGGGCGATGGTGATGTAATCGCCAGGCTCAGCCTCCAGATAGACACTCTTCTGCCAATCCACCGCCACATCCTTGATGAACTGGAAGGCATCTGCGTATCTCTCATAACTATCAGGCACGTCGGCTGCCATCTGCAAGGGGCTGTACATGGTGACATAGAGCGCGAGTTGGCGAGCCAAGGTGCTGTTGACGAACCGCGCCCCTTTCACCCTCTTATAGATCTGCGTTTCCAGTATGCCTGGTGTGTAGTCCATCGGACCGCCTTGCAGACGGGTGAAAGGCAGAATGGTGGTGTGGTCGGGGTTGTTGCCGCTGAAGGCTTCGTACTCGGTGCCCTTGGCGCTCTCGTTGCCAATCAGGTTGGGATAGGTGCGGCAAAGTCCGGTGGGTCGCACCGCCTCATGCGCATTGACCATGATGTGCTTCTCGGCAGCTTTCTTCACGCAATAGAGATAGTGATCCACCATCCATTGACCATAATGGTATTCGCCGCGAGGTATGATGTTGCCCACATAACCGCTCTTGACCGAATTGTAGCCATGATCAATCATAAACTGGTAAGCATGGTCGATATGTCGCTCATAGTTGCGCACCGACGACGATGTCTCATGGTGCATCATCAGTCGCACGCCCTTGGAGTGTGCATAGTTGTTAAGTGCATCAGCATCGAAGTCGGGATATGGAGTGACGAAGTCGAAGACCTTGTCCTTGGAATTGTTGGCCCAGTCTTCCCATCCGATGTTCCATCCCTCGACCAGCACCTGGTCGAAGCCATTGGCAGCGGCGAAGTCGATATAGCGTCTAACGGTGTCGTTGTTGGCTCGGTGTGTGCCATTGGGTGTGGCATGCAGATAGTCCGTTTGGTCGAGTTTGACGGAAGGGAAATCATTGGTGTAGTGCCAAGTTCCCGCTCCTGTGATCATGTCCCACCATACGCCGATATACTTGACAGGTTTGATCCAACTGGTGTCTTCCAGTTTGCAAGGCTCGTTGAGGTTGAGGATCAGTCGGCTGGCCAGTGTCTTGCGTGCGTCGTCGGTGACCATCACAGTGCGCCAAGGCGATTGGCAGGGTGTCTGAAGGTGTCCTTTGTTGCCCTGAGCATCGGGTGTGAGCCACGACTCGAAAGTGTTGGTTTCCTGTATGTAGTTGAGGTGCATGCAGGAGTAATCTACCAGCGCAGCCTCGTGGATGTTGACGTAGAGTCCATCGGGTGTCTTCATCTGCAAGGCAGTCTGAACACCTCCATCGGAGAAGGTGGTGGAACTGGAGTTGCCGGCGTGCGCCTTGACTACGCCAGGCATCAACTGGCGGATCTCACTGAGACGCGACTGTGTATAACTGTATTCCTGGGTGTCGTAGTCACCTGGAATCCACCAAGCCATATTGTCGGCGGGCATGGCAAACTGAGTCTTTTCTTCCTTCACCACGAAATAGACCAGCTTCTTCTGCTGTGGAAACTCATATCGGAATCCGAGTCCATCGTCGTAGAGACGGAAACGCAGCACCATCGTCCGTTCGGTAGCGGTTTGCTGGAGTGTCACCGCCATCTCGTTGTAGTGGTTGCGGATGGAGGTCTCCTCGCCCCAAACGGGTTGCCATGTCTCGTCGAATGTGGAATGCTGGCAACTGGTCTGGGTGAATCCTGTCATGAGGTCGTTGCCACCCACCAGCTGCAATCCGAGTGTTGAGGTGTTCACCACAGGTTGACCTTTGTAGGCCAGTTGGTAGGAGGGCTGGCCATTGGCTGTGAGGTTGAATGATAGTTTGAGGTTGCCATCGGGGGATGACAGGTCTTCGGCTTGACTGAGCAAGGGAAGTAAACTAAAAAGGGGGATAAGAAGAGTTTTCATTTTTGGGAGTTTAAGGGGAAGTTTAAGGGGAAGTTTAAGGGGAAGTTAAAGGGGAAGTTAAAGGGGAAGTTAAAGGGGGGAGTTAAAGGGGAAGTTAAAAAGGAAGTTAAAGGGGAAGTTAAAGGGGAAGTTAAAGGGGAAGTTAAAGGGGAAGTGATACCCCACCCCGCCCTACGGGCACCCCTCCCCTTAAATGGGAGGGGAGTTGGGAACCCCGCCCTACGGGCACCCCATTCCTGACGTTCCGTCGCCTACCCATAGCCTTTTTCCTAAAATGGGAGGGGAGTTGAAGGGGAGTAGATGACGAGTGCGCTTTGGGGATCGACTTTGATGCGACCACCTTTCAGGGTTGCAAGTCCTTCGACTGACGCCTTGCCGTCCTTGATGAGCACTTGATAGTCTCTTTTCGGCACGGTGATGCTCTTGGCTTTCGTATTGCTGTTGAGTACCACAACCATCAGTCCCCCAGCCTTGTCCTCTATGGTGTAGGCGATGAGATTGGACTGTTTGGTGGGGATGAAATGCATCTTCTCACGGATGACATCGGCATCGACCAAGTGGAAAGCGTCGTATCGCTGACGTATTTTGATGAGTTCGCAAACGTAATCGAACAAGTCCTTGTGGGCTGTCTTGCATCCCCAAGTGATGCAGTTGACGCTGTCGGGACTGTTGTAGGAATTGTGCACCCCTTTCTTGTCGCGCAGAATCTCGTCGCCAGCAAAGATGAAAGGTATGCCCTGCCCCATGAACACTGCCGTTTCTGCCAGTTTAGCCAATCGCTCGTACTCTTTGGCTGTAGCTCCTGGTTTGGTGGCTTTGAGCCTGTCGGCCAGGCACATGTCGTCGTGGCAACTAACGTAACTGATCATCTGTGTGGCCTTCTGAGCCCACGCTTTCTTGCTGTAGTTGACCTTGTCGAGGTTAACTTCTGGATGCGGCACTGCGCCCACCAGTCCGAACTTGATGCTCTCCTCATGTCCAGGCACTCCGACCAGGAAGGCACCATTGGCATCGTTGTCCCAAGGTCCGCGCAATCCGTCGCGCAGTTCATCGCCGAAGGCAGCCACACTGTTGACTTTGCTCACATTGGCTTTCATGGCCAACTGGAATTCTGGCAGTTGTGGACTGCTCGACGCCCATCCCTCACCATAGATGAGCACACCAGGCTTGACTGCATCCACAGCTCTTCGTATCTCGTTCATCGTCTCGATGTCGTGAATGCCCATGAGGTCGAAGCGGAAACCGTCGATGTGGTATTCCTTGATCCAATAGAGCACCGACTCAATCATGAACTTGCGCATGAGCGGCCGTTCGCTGGCAGTCTCGTTGCCGCATCCCGATCCATTGGCCAACGAGCCGTCGGGATTGCGCCGATAGAAATAGTCGGGGGCGGTGAGTTGGAAGTTGCTGCCGTTGACATCGAAGGTGTGGTTATAGACCACGTCGAGCACCACCTTGAATCCTGCGCGGTGCAGATGCTGCACCATCTGCTTGAACTCACGGATACGGGTGAGCGGATTGGCGGCATCCGTGGCGTATGAACCTTCCGGCACATTGTAGTTGAGCGGATCGTAGCCCCAGTTGTATTGTGCCTTGTTGCTGCCTTCATCCACAGAGGCGTAGTCGAAAGAAGGGAGGAGGTGGATATGAGTCACCCCCAGTTCCTTGAGATGGCTGAGACCAGTACTGAGTCCTTCCTTATTGCGGGTGCCTTCTTCGGTCAGCGCCAGATACTTACCCTTATGCTTGATGCCAGCGCTCTCGTCGGCAGAGAAGTCGCGGAAGTGCATCTCGTAGATGACGTCTTTAGAGAAAGGAACTACAGGATTGTTCAGTTCGTCGGTGTTCCATCCTTCGGGGTCGGTGTCGCGCATATCGACACAGTAAGCCCGACGGCCGTTCAGTCCGACGGCTTTGGCGAAAATACCAGGGGTCTCGGCTTTCCACTGCCCGCCATAGCAAGTCTGGAAAGTATAACCGATATTGTTGAGACGACGGTCAAAGGTGTAGGTCCACAGACCGTTTTCACCCTTCTCCATCTGTGCAGTCAGCCATTTGGATTCCTTTCCCTCTTTGTATTCCGTAAAGAGGTTGATCCTGACGGAATCGGCTGCCGGTGCCCACAGCTGGAAGGTGGTGTAGCTGTCGCCCAGCACATATTCATTGATAGGTGCCACTGGCACAGGATAGTCATCGAGCGCCAGTGGATTTTGAGATTTCAGCGGTAGCATCATGTTTGATAATAACACGAGTGGCAAAACGAACTTTGATTTCATCAATTCAAAAAGATTCATAAAATCGGCTATCGTCTCGTCATCTGCCGGAGTTGCCGATCAGGTTCTTGATTTTTTTGTTCAGGTCTTTCTCATTGAGGAGCTGTTCCACACTCATGTGCATGCGATAGCGCCAGTAGTGGCGTGGATTGGCAGGAACGTTGATTCGCTCGGCATTGACGTCTTCGAGTCTGAGGTTCTCGTCAATGGCCATCCAGTCTTGCCATGAGAGGAGGCATAGCATGGAGGGGGAGAAGAGATGACGGCTGACCACCTCCTCGCAGAGCCACGCCGGCATCACCTCGGGTGCCTTGCCGTCTTTCTTGAGTGCGGAGTTGTAGAAGAGTTGCGAACGTATGGCATCCTCTTCCCACCATCCTCGCATGGTAGCCATGTCGTGGGTGGAGATGGTAGCCACAGAGCGATATGGATTTTCCTCGAGTCGTCCGAAGTCGTATGCCGGGTTCTTGGGCATGGTCTGTATCTCGAGCGACAGCATCTTGAGTTGGTTCATCACCCATGGCACGCAGTCGGGTACCATACCGAGGTCTTCAGCGCAAACCAGCATACGTGTGGCCTGGGTGAGCTTAGGCAATTTCTTCATGGCCTCTTCATACCAGAACTGGTTGTGGCGGTGGTAGAAATAGTCGTCATAAAGTCGGTCGAAGGCATGGCGCTGTTCCTCAGGGAGATCGCGGTAACAGAAGTCGAACTGTGCTGAGATGCGCGGGTGGTACATGGATGCGACCTTTCTGTCGGGCACAAACAACACATCGCTGACCAGAGCATAGAGTCCGTCGCGCATATTGAGCGCATCCTGATCGGTCTTACCCTTGAATGCCGCCTCAATCTTGCGCTGGGTGTCGTATTCGGGTTTGAGGTTGTAGCGGCCATCATCGCGCCGGTCGAGGTAGAAGACCTTGACGTAGTCGGTCTGTCCTGCGAAAATCTTGTGAACGGTATCGTCGGTGATATAAGGTTTGGTCATCAGTTCCTTGTCGAAGTGGAAACCATACTTCTCCATTTCGTTCACACTCATTGGCATGGCTGGTGAGAACTGTCCGAGCAATCCATGCACGGCGTTCATGGGGATTTCCCAGATACGGAAGAATCCCAGCACATGGTCGATGCGGTAGGCATCGAAATATTCGGCCATCTTCTTGAATCGACGCACCCACCAGTGATAGCCGTCCTGAGCCATCACATCCCAGTTGTAGGTCGGGAATCCCCAGTTCTGTCCGTTGGTGGAGAAAGCGTCGGGCGGAGCTCCTGCCTGGCCGTTGAGATTGAAGTAGAAAGGCTCCACCCATGCCTCGACACTGTCGCGGCTGATGCCGATGGGAATGTCGCCCTTAATCAATACCCCATGCTTGTGGGCATAGTCGCGTACAGCTGTGAGCTGCACATGGAGTTGATACTGCACATAATAATAGAAAGCGATGTCGTGGTAAGCCTCACTCTTCTCACTGCAAAGGGCATCAATCTCTTTCTTGTCGTAGCGACTGAAACTGTGCCACTCGGAGATGACGGGTGTGCCGTACTGGTCGCGCAAGTAGGAATAGGCGGCATAGGGAACAAGCCATTCCTGGTTGTCGGCGAAGAAAGTCTTGAATCCCCTACTCTGCAGCACTTTCTTGCCGTTCTGCTCGTAAATGAGTTTGAGGTAACTCCGCTTGCATTCATTCACAGCCTCGTAGTCGATCTGTGGCAGTGCGTTGAGCTCCTGCTGGCGGATCTTGAACTTCTCCATCATCAGTTTGTCGTCGAGTTCGCCCAGCTGGCTGAGGTCGCAATACTGCGGATGGAAAGCGTAGATACTGATGGAATTGTAGGGATAGGAGTCCATCCATGTGTTGGTGATGGTGGTGTCGTTGATAGGCAGTATCTGGACAGCCTTCATGCCTACCTTGGCCACCCACTCTATCATCTTCTTGAGGTCGCCGAAATCTCCTACTCCGTAACTCTTGTTGGTGCGGATGGAGAAGACAGGAATGACAACGCCGGCGCATTTCCAGTTGTCGATTTTCAACAGAGGCGACTTGTCCGTGCGGATCAAGGTGTGGTGAAGAGGTAGGTCGATGCGGTGAATGCGTCTGTTCTGTCCCTCTTCCCACTGGAGGATCTTTCCGTCCTTATCAAGAACCACATATTTGTATTCGAGAGCCTGGATGAGTTTGGACACATCAATATTGACTGCCCATTCCTGCAAGGCAACAAGATTCATCCTGACCGGTTTGTCCCAGTTGCCGAGTTGCGCCACATTGCCTACAATGCCCAGGAACTGGTCGGCTCCAAGATGCGGCTCGATCACCCTCAGTTGCAGTGTACGGCTGTAGTAGGGCATATCAGGGTTGATATCGTGGTGTGCCACACAGTCGGTGTAGGCAGACGAGAAGAGAGGCAACTCCTCGGGTATGGGTCGCCAGGAATCCTCTACATCGTAGTAGTTGGAAGTAGCATCAACGTAGATGACGTGTGGCGCCAGTTCCCATTCTGTCCAATAAAGACGGTCGTCGGTATAAAGTGCATACTTGTATTCAAAACTCTTCACATTCTTGGCAGCGAATGTGATTTCTCCGTCCCACTTGACACCATCGTATGTTTCGAGTGGACAGATTTTCTCTTTTCTGGTGCCATCAACACCAACTACCGTAAGATGGACCCTGAGGTCTTCTCCCCATTTCGTTCGGTATTCGACATTAAAATGAATTTTCATAATTCGCTAAGTATTTTGGTTTTTAGCGAAATTATGAATTATTGGCCTCCTTTGACTTGTATTGTTTTTTATTTTTTCATTTTCAGTTGTGCAAACGATTGCGAAATCTTGGGTTGAAGATCAGTACCTAATGATTATAGCACTGATAAATCAGTTCAACTTTAGCAAGTGCGCCCTGAAGGGGCAACCCTCTTATAGCCCGGGCATCGCCCTGGGTTAATCGATATTTTCAAGCCGACTTCTCACTTGCTAAAGTTCAATAAATTTCTCATCTGCTTATGTGAGAGCCTATAGTTTCCAATATCCGCATATCGGTAAACTTCTGCTTATATGGATCGAACTTCTGCATTTTTACAGCATTGGGACTTATACCTCGTGTCGGCCCTTGCTCTTTGCGGACAAAAGATAGTCTGTGCTGCCTTCGACAACAGTCTTTTCTAAGTGTATCACAATTATAGACAGCATTCAGCTGACGTAGCGAGTCTGTTCTAACGCCTATGCTATCTTGTTTGATTGCTGTGCTGTCCACGCAGTTTTGGCCAACAGCAAAACAAGGCATAAACAATAGGACGATGAATCCAATAGTTTTCTTTGGTACAATCATACAAATCTATTATTCTCTATTCTATTGTGAATGTTTCTATTATTGAAACGCTGTGAAGAGGGAAATATTGCATCGTCGGATGTGAAATGTGTTTAAATGGGGCAGTGTCGGCATGATGCCGACGACTGCCCACCGGAACGAGAAAGTATTTATGGTCAGTTCTAATATCCCATTCGCGAGGTGTCCACCTGCTTCTTCTGCTTCTCCTTGAAGTTTCCGATGCGGTAGATGGCGGTGAGAGAGTAGTTGGTGTAGGGCATCCAGACGCGCATGGTATAGTCCTGATGGGCGATGGTGGAGCTGGTGCTTATGTAGGCATTCAGGATATTCTCGCCCTTGGCCACGAGGCTCCACTTGCCGTTCTTCGTGGTGTAGCGGAGTGTGGCATTGAGCCGTAGGAAGGGATCAATGTCGTAAAGACCTTGGACAGACTTTGTCTGGAAAAATGGATTGAGGATGAGCTGGATGTTGTGCCGCTGGGAGAACTTCACCACAGCTATGCCGCCAAGGATGCCTGAGAGACGGGTGCGGTCAATGGGCAGGTCGAAGAACTGGGTTTTGTCGTGGCGGTATAGTGCTGTGGCATTGAGGTTGCCGTTGAGCCATTGGCCGACACGGAACTGTGCCGAGGCTTGAAGACCAAAGTAGTTGGAGTAATCGAAGTTGGTCTCCTTCATAATGACGGCCATGCGGTCTGTGGGCTGATAGGCCATCTGCACGAAGTAGTCGGGTTCCAGCATGGCAAATGCGGTGAAGGTGTATTTGCGATTGAGCTGCCACATCAGGTTGATGTCGTATTTCGACATGGGCTTCAGGTCGGGGTTGCCCCATATCTCGCTGTAGGCCGAGGCATAGTAGATGCTGCTCATGGTGCTCCAATAGCTGGGGTAGACGGCCTCGCTACTGAAGGAGAGGTTGAGCATATTTTTTTCGTTGATATTCCACATCGCATTGAACTGCGGATAGATGCGCCACTCGTTCCACTGGGTAGCGTGATATTGCTCTGCCGTCACAGAGGTCTCGAGGCTCAGTGACTGGCCTATTTGCTTGCTCATACCGACGTAGGCGTTCAGGATGCGCTCGTTGTAATCAACATGCGAGGTGGCGTCGGACAGTGGCATGCCGCTGGCATCGAGGGTGGTCTGATAACTGTTGTTGTTGGTGAACTGCGCCTTGCCGCCGTAGTTCAGTTCCCAGCCTTTTGGCAGCGCATGGGTCTGGTCGGCAGTGAAGAGCCACTTGCTCACCTTCTGGCGGCTGTCGACATCGAGATCGCGGCTGATGTCATTCAGTTTTCCTTCAAGACGCTGTGTGCGCGGCTCCTGGTAGTTGGTGTAGGATACGCCGATTTGCAGGCCGAAGGGCGCTGAATAACTGGCATCCACATTGTGCAGGTAGGTATGCTGGCGTGAGTTTTGCGTGGACTGCGCTGTGCCCGTCGTGGTGTTGGTCGAGCGGGTGCTGTTCCACTGTCTCGTATAGGCAAAACTCAGGCGGTGGTTGTCGCTGATGGCATAGTCCATGCCGATGCGGTAGTCATGGTCGGTACCGTCGCTGCGGTTGCGGGTCTTGTCGCTGTAGGGTATGCGCTGGTCGCCAAGCGGATGGTTTGCCTCATGCTCCACTTGGCCGTAACCCGTGCCATTAGTGAATTTATACGATGCGTCGATACCCAGTTTGCCGTGATTGTAGATGATGCTGCCGCCCGCATAGCCCGTGCCGTACTTACCTTGCTCCCAGCCGCCCATCAGTTGGCCTAATAGTTCGTTAGTTCCTGCAAAGTCCTTGGTGACGATATTGATGGCCATACCCCTCACATGGTATTTCGCAGGAGCCGACGGCATCACCTCGGCCTTGGCCAGCATAGCGGCGGGCATCTGGCGAAGCCGCTCCACCACCTTGTCGGCACTCAGCGTGGTGGGCTTGCCGTTGATGATGAGCG
>CAMOWU010000105.1 GCA_946628545.1 uncultured Bacteroides sp.
TGTCCTCGAAGAACATGTGCTCAGTACGAGTCAGACCGATACCCTTGGCACCGAAGTTGCGGGCCACGCGAGCATCGTGTGGAGTGTCGGCGTTGGTGCGAACCTGAAGCTTCGTGTATTTGTCGCAAAGGTCCATCAATTCCTTGAAGTCGCCCGACAATTCGGGAGTCTTGGTTGGGATCTCACCGGCATATACCTGACCTGTAGAACCGTTGATGCTGATGAAGTCACCTTCTTTGTAAACCACTCCCTCGATTTCCACAGTCTTGGCCTTGTAGTCCACGTTGATGGCACCGGCACCAGATACACAGCACTTACCCATACCACGTGCTACCACAGCAGCGTGAGAAGTCATACCGCCACGAGCGGTCAGGATGCCTTCTGCAGCCGACATACCAGCCAAGTCCTCAGGAGAGGTCTCGATACGAACCATCACCACTCTGTGGCCGTCAGCGTGCCATTTGGCAGCGTCGTCGGCGAAGAACACGATCTGGCCGCAACCAGCACCTGGAGAGGCGGGAAGACCCTGAGTGATCACCTTGGCCTTCTTCAAAGCGTCTTTGTCGAATACGGGGTGGAGCAACTCGTCGAGCTTGTTGGGCTCGCAGCGCAGGATGGCGGTCTTCTCGTCGATTTTGCCTTCCTTCAGCAGGTCCATGGCGATTTTCACCATAGCTGTACCTGTGCGCTTGCCGTTGCGTGTCTGGAGGAACCACAACTTGCCTTCCTGGACAGTGAACTCCATGTCCTGCATGTCGTGGTAGTGGTTCTCAAGCTTGTCCTGCAGAGCGTCCAGCTGCTTGTAGATCTCTGGCATGGCCTCTTCCATAGATGGGAATTTGCTGGCGCGCTCTTCCTCGCTGATACCCTGGAGTTTTGCCCAGCGGCGTGAACCCTCGATGGTGATCTGCTGAGGTGTGCGAATACCTGCCACCACGTCCTCACCCTGTGCGTTGACAAGGTACTCACCGTTGAACAGGTTCTCACCTGTGGCGGCGTCGCGGCTGAAGCATACACCTGTGGCTGAAGTCTCGCCCATGTTGCCGAATACCATGGCCATCACGCTCACGGCTGTTCCCCACTCGTCGGGGATGCCTTCCATCTTGCGGTAGAGGATGGCGCGTTCGTTCATCCAGCTGCGGAACACGGCGCAGATAGCACCCCAAAGCTGAACCATTGGGTCGTTGGGGAAGTCCTCGCCTGTGCGCTCCTTGATGGCGGCCTTGAAGCGCTTAACCAACTCCTTCAGCTCATCTACGCTCAGGTCTTTGTCAAGCTCAACACCGCGGATTTTCTTCACATCCTCGATGATGGCCTCAAACGGATCGATGTCGTCTTTGTTCTCTGGCTTCATGCCAAGAACCACGTCACCGTACATCTGAACGAAACGACGATAAGAGTCGTAAGCAAAGTGAGGATTGTTCGTCTTCTTGCACAAACCCTCTACCACCTCGTCGTTCAAACCAAGGTTCAGGATGGTGTCCATCATACCTGGCATTGAAGCGCGGGCACCGGAACGTACCGAAACAAGCAGTGGGTTGGTCACATCACCGAACTTGCTGTTCATCAACTTCTCAATGTGACGAACAGAAGCCTCTACGTCGTCTTTCAGAAGCTCTACTATCTTCTCCTGACCCACCTCATAGTACTCGTTGCATACATCGGTAGTGATGGTGAAACCTGGAGGTACGGGAACTCCGATAAGATTCATCTCGGCGAGGTTGGCACCCTTACCGCCAAGCTGCTCTCTCATCTGTGCATTACCCTCGGCCTGTCCGTTACCGAAGGTGTAAACTCTTTTGTCACTCATTGTTTGTAATTAATAATGAAATAAAATAATTTTTGGTTAATGTTTCTATTTAGGTGGCTTCTATAAATTGTCTTTCTGTAAATGTTGAAGGATTTCTTTAGCAGATGGCTGTGCGGCATGAGGGAGCAATACGGGCATTGCGACCGAATGACAATCAGCCAGATGTAAAGAAAGACCAAAATTTATGAAAGAGTTCATATCAGCCTTTTTATGATTTTTTATTTGAACGGGGAATTTATAGTAGTCCCCGTTAAGGTCTCACAAATACTGATTCATCGGGCGCACCAGATAGCTCTGATGTTCCCGGTCGCTTTCAGTAAATGCAAATATATAGGTTTGTTGCCGATTTTCAAAACTTTTGCGATGTTTTTTTCAATCTACCCCAATTTAAATTTCATTTCATCCACTTTTTCCGCACTTCTTTTCTTTTCCTTCTCTTGATATTTCATCAGCTATTTGGCGTTTTTTTTGCTCATATTGGAAAGATTGACTAACTTCGCAGTGCATTTTATTTCCTAAACTATATTTTTCACTGACATCATGACAAACAAAACATTACTGGCTTCATTGCTTGCATGCTGCTCGCTATCTTGCACTGCTCAAGGTGGCGTCGAATCCGCACCGCTATATGGGAAAAGCATCAATATCATCGGCGATTCATACGTGGCCAACCACCGACGTCCAAAAGAGGAAACCTGGCACGCCATGGTGGCACAGAAATATCACATGACCTACCGGAACTACGGACGAAACGGATGTTGCATCGCATTCAACAGGGACAAGGATGGATTCGGCCCTTCCTTGCTCGAGAAATACAAGATGATGAACGACACAGCCGACTACGTCGTCGTGCTTGCTGGCCACAACGATGCGGAAAAAGTGAAGGACAATGCCGATTCGCTTTTGATTTTCAAAGAGAGGCTCGAAGCCTTGTGCGACAGTCTGATCGGCAAATATCCCGCCGCAAAACTGGCGTTCATCACCCCTTGGAACGTGGAAAGGCCGGGATTCAAACAGGTCATCGAGACCATGGAGGCGGTCTGCGCTTCCAGGTCCATCCCGATTTTCAATGCAGCGAAGGAAAGCGGTATTTATGTCGGGAACGAGGCTTTCAGACGACGCTATTTCCAATCACCAAACGACACGGCACACCTCAATGCCAAAGGACACCAACTTGTCATGAACAAAATGGAGTCCTTCCTGCTCAGACTCTGAAGACACGTCACAGAAAGACAGTTCTTATCACTAACGATGAAATTCCTGAAAGGGAATTCTATTCAAAAACCGAAGGTCGATGGCACTCCATCGACCTTCGGTTTTGTCTGTCATGATCATTTTCTATGAGTTGAAAGCCTTTCTCCCTTACTTTTGCTCTGCGGGTTTGTCTTTTTTCCCGAAGACGGAGAAGTGGACATAACGCTTCGGGTGCTCACGCAAGTCGTTCATCAGTGCATTGGCACTCTGGATCGTAGAGTCGAGGTGATTGTAGAGGCTTGGGTCGTACATGATCTTGCCGTAAGTGCCTTCACGGTTGGCCAGGAGGTTTTTCAACTCGCCCGTCAGTTGCTGAAGTTCGGTCAACGTCTTGATGGCATTGTCGTTGATGCCTTTCATATCCACCTCGTCGAGTTTCTCGGTCGTCTTACCCAGTTTTCCCATCAGCGTGTTGGCATTGTTGGCGAGTTTGGGCATGTCCTTGCCCAACAGGTTGTTCAAGTGTCCAGTCGTTGTTTTCAAGTCGCCAGTCAGGGCTGACAGGTTATCGACAGTGGCACCTAAAGACGGATTGTTGACTAAGACGCTCAGACCATATAGGATAGAGTCGAGTTTGGGGAACAAAGACTCCAACTTGGGCATCATAGCCCCGGCAGCCTCGAGTGCGCCCAAGCGCCATCCACCCGTAATGGTGTCGCCTTCAGTGAGATAAAGTTTGGTGTCGGCCAACACCAGATTCAGTTTGGTGGCACCCAGCATCTCCTTGCTCAACTCAGCGTAGCTGCCAGTGGGGATGTTCATCTTCTTGTCAACTGTGATGTGGATCACCACGCGGTGGGTGCTGTTGTAGTCGTAGCTCATGTCCTTCACCACGCCCACGGGAAAACCGTCTGCCAGCACCTCGCTCGAAACAGCCAGTCCACTGACCTCTGGAAGAGCCACGTAGAAATGCTTCTTGTCGTCAAACAAACTCATTCCTTTCAAGAATGTGATGCCGATGTAGATAATGATGATTGAAAGGATGGCTACTAAAGCTATCTTAATCTCCTTTGTGAAATTCTTCATGTCTGTGATAGGGTAGGGAAGTTATCGTTTCTTGTTCTTTTTCCATTCATTGATTGCCTCGTGGGTCACCATCTTCTTGCCGTTCTTGAAAGCGATGATGAACGAATCGGGGAATTTGGTGCTGATGGTCTTGCGCAAGTCCCTGATTTCAGTGTAGTTGGAACTGCTGCCATAGGTGTATTTGTAGAGTTTGCCCTCTTCATAGAAATCTGCGTCAAGTCCTTTCAGCCGTCGGTCGCCGCTCTTCAGTTTCCTGTCGGAAACCATCAGTTGGATCTTGAACACTGGCACGTCGGTGCTCTCATCGGACTGTGCGACAAGGGGTTGAGCGGGAGCGGGGGTGGATACAGTTGTGTCGGCTGAGCTGGAATCATCCGACGAGGAAGTAGATGCTGCGGAACTGTCGGTTGCCGGTTTGGAAGGCTCTGCTGGACTCACGCTTTCCAGTTTCGACATTCTGCCCGTATGCTGCGCTTTGTAGCGTACAAAAGCGTTGTAGATGCATTTGGCCATAGTCTCCTGACCACTGCTTGAGAGCAGGAAAGTCTCTTCCGATGGGGTGGAGATATATCCTACTTCCAGCAGCACGCTGGGCATATAGGTCAGTCGGAGCACAGCCAAGTTGGCCTGCTGCACTCCCATGTCGTTGCGCTTGCCTGTGCGGACCATCTCCTGCTGGCAGAGTCGTGCGAACTCCACGCCGCTTTCCATGTCGCGGTCCTGCATCAGCTCAAACATGATGTCGCTCTCAGTGCTGCCGTCGTAGCCGTATTTCTTAGCTCCGTCTTTCTCGTATTCGATGACCGAGTTCTCGCGCTTCTCTACCTCAAGGTTGGTGGCGGATGTACGCAAGGTCAAGGTGTAGGACTGCACGCCCAATGCTTTGCGTGCGCCCTTGGGCATGGCGTTGGTGTGGATGCTGATGAAAAGGTCGGCCTTGGCTTTGTTGGCTATCTCGGCGCGCTGTCCCAATTCTATGAAGACGTCGGTGGTGCGGGTGTAAATCACTTTCGTGTCGGCGCAGTTCGACTGGATCAGTGCTCCCAGCTTTTTGGCAATGCCAAGGTTGATGTCTTTCTCGCGGTTGCCGGGTCGGCTGCCTATGGCACCAGGATCTTTGCCTCCATGTCCGGCGTCGATCACCACCACAAACTGTTTGGCGGTGGATTCAGGCACTCCTTTGCCAGAAGCGACGGGAACAAGAAGAAATAAAAGTAAAAATGCGGTCAGAATATGTCGTAATTGCATAAACAGAGCGATTGGTGTATTCGTAGCCAAGGCGAGCGAATGGTGTGTATGTTGACAGCTCGTTTGGGCTTTTGATAGAATTATCATGCAAAATTACAACTTTCCTACTTTTCTGCAAAGGCCATTACCCCTTTATTGAAAATATTCCACCAATAGGAGTGTTTTTTCGGTTTTTATTTGTAATTTTGCCATGTTATGAAGGTATGTTTTTGCTCTTTATATTGCAACACAAAGTTAAGGAATTAAGTTGCGGAATTTAGGTTCCCTACTATAAGGCATAATGCTGCAATACCAACAAAAGCTTTAGTTAAACTCACAATTCTGACAAGTTATAATGATAAGTGTTGATACTTGTATTCGTTCATATCGTTCTGCCATAATGGGCTTTGCTACTATTATGGTATTATTATTTCATCAATATACTGTAAATAGTTCTCTTATTTTAAGCGTATTCTCTCACATTGGACACTGGGGAGTTGATATATTCTTGTTTGTATCCGGATTTGGCATTGCCCACTCTTTGTCAAAAAATTCGACGATTGTTTTCTACCAAAACAGAATCAAGAAAATCTTCCCTATATGCTTGATTGTTGGTGTATTTGGCTTTATATTGAGCATGATGCATGGTACAATTGATTGGATCAATTTAGTTCCAAGACTATTGTGCTTAAATAATTGGTACGTTTATACAATTACCATATATTACATCTTTTCGCCTGTGATTCTAAAAATAATGCAAAAAAAATCATGGGTATTACCTTTCCTGGTATTCGTTTTAGCTTACATATTCGATTATTGTTCACTCTTTAAGCCACTTTCGATATCATCACATTTTCTGATCTATAGGTTGCCTTGGGTATGGGATAGATTTTTTGTCTATTTGCTCGGAATATACTTTTATTTGCAAAAACCTCGCTATACTACTATTATTTTCTGGGGGGGAGGTGTATTGTTTGTCATCATGTTGATGGCTCAATATGGCTATATTCGTATTCCATATTGCTTTTTTCAGATTTTGGCTTTCTGCATACCTTTTGTATGTTTATCAATTGGCGCTTTGACTAAACTTTTGTCGTCAATAGAAAAAATATTGTGTTTTTTCGGTAAACACTCTTTGTCTATATTCCTGATACACTTAATCGTTTATAGTTTCGGAGAAAGTCATTCTTCACTTTTACCCATAGATGGTTTAAGATTGCTTGTAGAAGTAGTTTTGACAATTTCTATTGCAGTTTCTTTAGATTTGTTTATTGACAAGGTATTGAATTTCTATTCAAAATAATCATGGTAACCGGGGGTGCAAAGCACCCTCGGATAGTACTGTTGTATAGGAATATCGACCCTAAACGGGGCGCCCATCAAGGATGAAGAGAGCTGATGGCGCATGACCTCTTATCTCAGCAGCTTGCCAGGCGAGTCGGATATCCAGCTATAGCCCATCCTGCGCTCATAACTGATTTTCGACAAGTCATCCTGAACCACGCCATCACGACCGCAATAGAACGGTTTCTCACTCTGGAGGTCGTAGAATCGTGCCCACAGGAGCTGAGCGCCTTTTTTCTTCTTCAATCGGATGTCGGGTTGTCCGTCCTTGTTGGTGAAGTGCTCCACGATGGTGTTCTTGATGGCATGTTTCTCAAGCCATTCCTTGGCGCTGTGAATCGCGTTGGTGATCGCCTCGCTTGGCGTTTCCTCATCGAGTAGAAGTCGGATGATACCTTCTGTCTCACCTGCGCCGGAAAGCGAAGGCAACTCGTAAGCGCGTCCTCCCACGGGAGCAAAGGTCACTTCGTCGTGTTGCTGACACCACACCGTCGGTTTGCCTTTCTTCTCAATCTGGCATTTGAGAATACACTCCAAACCGCGCAGATAAGCGTCCAGACAGCGGGAACGGAGTTCGTCGTCCAGTTCCAAACCTGCGTATTTAGGCTGGTTTTTGCCAATGCCTTTCATCAAGTACATCACATTCACCATCGCACCGTCGTTGAAGGTGATATGGGAGTAGTAGCCTTCACGCAATGGGTAAAACTGGGGCCAGCCGCCGTTGTCGTACTGGGCATTGAGCAGGAAGAACACCCCACGCATGAAAGCATGCCTGTACGCACGGTTGCCCGTGGCAAGGTAGATGCGGCGGAGAAACTCCAACTCGTCGGTCGTGGCGCCATTGTCGATGGTCGTGCCTATACCGCTCGTGCGGCATTCGGCAATGGCGGATTGGTCGGCGCCAAGTTGCCATTGCTGGTTCTTGGGCCAGCCACCATTCGCTTGCTGGTAGCGCAAGACGCTATCGGCGACCTGTGTGGCGAGTTCGTCCTCAAACCATGCGTCCGACTGCTTGTAAGCCAGGTCGTGGAAACGGCTGTGGCGCAGGTCCTGGGCCTGTGTGGATAGGGTGGAGAGACTTAAAGTCGCAATCAGCAGGAACTGAAGGACAATCATTTTTCGGGGGGCTGTTTCTCGTGTCATAATTCCTGGAGATCATCAAGGGTTAGGGAAAAAAGATGGGTTTGGACCATGGGCGAGCCACGGTCCAAACCTTATTATGCCAACTTGCAGCTGAAGCCTGCTTCCTCGACGGCTGCTATCACATCGCCGTCTTCCTGCGTGCCTTCCACATAAGCAAGGCCTTTGGCTAAATCCACATCGGCGTTTTCCACGCCTTTCACTCCTCTGATGGCTTTCTCGGCACTTGCCTTGCAATGATTGCACGACATACCGTCAATTTTGTAAGTTTTGGTCATTTTTTCTTCTGTTTGATGTGTTGATATGTTTTCGTGATGATGATCGTGATGATGGGAGTGGCGCATCCTGTGGGAGTCGATCCACTGGCGTATGAAAGCATTGGCAAGTAGGACGAGGAGCAAGGCGATGAAGATCCAGTCCCACACACCCAAGTGATGACCGCAGCAGTCGGCGGCTATGGCGCTGCTCACCGTGAACCAGTGCTGGGGCAAGAGGTAGTCGATGCACAGGCCGAACAACATAGACCCGATGATGATGGAAAGGATATAAAGGCTCAGGGTGCGCTTGCCAAAGGAGTTGCCAATCACGAGGATGCTGGCGCTGTTGACGGCGGGCCCAGCCATGAGCAAGACCAAGGCGGCACCAGGAGTCAACCCCTTGGCCATCAGCGACACTGCGATGGGGATGCTGCCCGTGGCGCATACATACATCGGGATGGCGATAGCCAGAACGATCAGCATGTTCAGCAACTTGTACTCATGAAGTGCGGCAAGCCATTCATTGGGGACGGCCACAGTGATCAAGGCGGCGATCAACAGTCCAACCACCAGCCATTTGCCTACGTCCTGAAGCATCTCAATGAACCCGTACTCCAGCGCTCCAACGAGTTTGCCCCAGAAGGTGTTGGAGTGCGATGAATGGTGATGATGGTGGTGGCAATCGCAATGTGAATCACCGCAGCAGCAATCATCGTCGTCATCGTCGTCTTCGCAGCAGCAGTCGCCATCATGGTCGTGGCAGTGGCAATGTGAACCCTGTCCTGACAGAGCGGTTGCCGCACTGACCTTCTCGTCGTCACGGGCGTAGCGGTTGACCAGCCAACCACCGAACATCGCTGTGAACAAAGCGGCTATAGGACGGACTATGGCGAAGGGCAAACCCATCATCGAATAAGTGGCGGCGATGGAGTCAACGCCTGTCTGCGGAGTGGCAATCAGAAAACTCGTGCAAGCACCATGGCTTGCTCCCTCTTTGCGCAAAGACACTGTGGTGGGAATCACACCGCAACTGCACAAAGGCAAGGGGATGCCTATGGCGGCGGCTTTCACCACACTCTTCATGTTTCGGGGAGCGAGGTGTTTGGCATACATGTTGCGAGGAACGAAAGTACGCAACAGACCGGCAATGAAGAAGCCCAGCATCAAGTAAGGGGCCATCTCTGCCATCATCATCAGCAAAGCATCGAAATAGTGCTCTAAAATAGTCATCATAGCTGTCACAATTTGGTCGTCTTTTATTTTTTTGACGATGCAAAATTATGAATAAACTTTTGCAATTCGTTTGCAAATGCAACTTTTCTTCAATAAGACCATCTTCTCCTTACATCATTTGGAGTGTATGGCTTCAAAATGACGCTCACTTTTCGCTCTTTCCAGGAAGTTGGTCAATTTTTTTGCGTCTTCATGCTTACAATCAAAAAGAAATATAATAACTTTGCATTTTAAGGTACAAATGCACCTGTATATTATTGTAAACTAAATTCGTCCTATGTATATGAAACGTTTTCTTTCTTCCATCGTTCTTGCTCTATGTATCGGTATGGTATCCCTGGCTACAGTTCCTCCACGCCATCACATCTACAATGTGCAGCAATCCGACGGCACTACGCTTACTATATATAATGTGGCGACACCTGAAATGTCTTTCTTCAAGACCATCGATGGCTATCTTGTGGATAAAGACGCGAAAGGCGATTATTACTATGTGGCTGGTTTGGACAACGACCATTGTCGGAAGACCGGCACTTTGGCGCACAACCCTGCGGATCGTACCGCACTTGAAAGGAATGCCGTGAAAGCGCTCAAAAAGGCAACAGATATCATTTCACAGACACAAAGTCATGCTGCCGATACCGACCGCCATCAACCCACACTCAAGACCATCGGTATTCACGAGAATGCACCGCTTACCTCGGAAGGATCTCCCAAGGTGCCCGTCGTACTCGTGCAATTCAGCGATAAGACTTTTATGTCCGCTCCTCAAGACCAAATCAATGAGACCTACAATAAATACTGCAATGGCGATGGCGTCAATGAATACTTCTCTGAATACAGCTACGGCAGCGTGAAAGAGTATTTCCGCGACCAAAGCAACGGCCAGTTTACACCTGAATTCAAGATCATTGGTCCCGTGACTCTTTCCAAATCATACACTTATTATGGTAAGAACAATGGCTCCAGGAAGGATGTCAACATCCAAAGCTTCTACTCCGAGGCCATCAAACTCGCACAACAGCAAGTGGCTGATTGGAGTGAGTTCGACAACAATAGCGACAATGTCATCGATATGGTATTCTTCGTCTATGCAGGAGAAGGAGAGAATGCCTACTCCAAGGACAGCACCGATTTCATCTGGCCTAAGGAAAACCAGACGGGAGGCACCATCAACGAAATCAGATATGGCTGCTATGCCTGCTGCAATGAATGGTACGATGGCGAAATCGACGGTATCGGCACATTCTGCCATGAGTTGTCGCATGCACTCGGACTGTCTGACCATTACGACAAAAAAGGCAACGACTACGGCATGGAATGCTGGGACCTCATGGACTATGGCAACTACATGAGCAAGGGAAAAAGACCGGTTGGCTACACTGCTTACGAGAAGGATTTCATGGGGTGGCAAAAAATGGTTGAACTCACTCCCGACCAGCCACAGATGGTCACAATCCAACCTCTCTCGCAAAACGGACAAGGCTACAAAATCACCAATCCTGCCAATCCCAATGAATACTACTGGCTTGAGAACAGGCAAAACGAAGGATGGGATCTCAATGTGGGGTATTCTCTCTCGGGTATCAAAGCTTTCCATCATGGCATGCTCGTTTGCCACGTCGATTACCTGCAGAGCGCATGGACATCAAACACCATCAACTCTCAGTCCGACCATCAGCGCATGACCATCATTCCTGCCGGTGGAAGATTGTGGCCACAATACCATATTGGCAAAGAGGGATATTATGATATGTATGCATATCTCGACAACCAAGCTACGGTGCCCTTCCCCGGGTCACTCCACGTCACTCTGCTGGCTGATACAGCAGCGGTGGTGTATCAGGGTGGAACCATGAACCAACCCATCAGGGATATTGAGGAAAAAGACGGTGTCGTCACCTTCAAATACTGCATCACAGAACAGCTTCCAGCACCTGTCATCAATACCGACTACATCACCGAAACCATCAACTGGAACGAAGTGGAAGGTGCAGAGGAATACAGGCTCATCATCGCTGCCGATGAAGACTTCAAAACCTGTATCGACACCATCACCACCAATCTCACCGAGGCATTGGTCAGCATCAAGGAGTATGCGGCAGAAGGTACCGACGACGCCGAACTCTATCTCAAGGTGCAGGCAAGAGCTCAGAACCTGCTCAACTCCGACTATTCCAACACTATCCACATCAACAAAACCATCACGGCTTTGGAGAGGATTGTTGATGAGACAGCCTTCAGCAATGCCCTGGTGGAAGTCTATGGCATTGCCGGACAGCAAGTGGCTAAGGGAAAGATGCAAAACCTGATGCAATCACTGCCTAAAGGTATCTACATCCTCCGTAGTGGATCCGTCACCAAGAAAATAGCTGTCAAATAAGGTTTTTGAAGCCCCCTTTAGAGCTTTGTATTGAAAGACGCTGAAAGCGTCTCCTTTTGGTAACCGAGGTGTGCGAAGCACCCTCGGATAATCATGCTGTATAGACACATCGACCCTGAATAAGGACACATCGACCCTAAAAGTGTCGCCCCTTCCC
>CAMOWU010000106.1 GCA_946628545.1 uncultured Bacteroides sp.
TTAAAGAAATTCAAGTTTGGCGCAGCCGATTATCGATTTTTCTTGCGAGCACGAATTTCACGAATTGCAAGTTCGGCAGAGCCAATGTGTTGACCACAAGCGGTCAGAATCATCATGAATTAGAGAATTGTTAAAATAAGCCATCAATGGCCTCTGTCCGCATGCGGCAGTATGCCTTTGGCATGTCGTTTCGTGTCGTTCATGTTCATCATGAATCAATTTTTTTTCCCGAATTTTAGAATTTGAGAATTATTTCTTGCGTTTCGTGTTCGTAGAAAAGAACAATTCAAATTTTTGGAAAAACTTCGTTATCATGGCGCGTCTTTTAGACGCGTCGCAGGCAGGGATGCCTGCGTACCCTCTTTCGCTCCTACCCCAAAAAACAACTGCTACTATGCAGTCTATACTGACACAATTTTAACAAAAACGCCAAATATGAAAACCTTTTTTCGAAAATATCAAAAAAAAGTCATTGTTTCTCGGCGCAAATAGTTTATTTTTGCCTTACTTTAACATTTGACTACAAATCTAACAGTAACAACAGCGATATGAAAATCAAATTGGCATTACTTTCATTGATGGTGCTTACTGCATGTCAATGGTCGAACAAAACAACTGACACCAAGTATGACAATTTTGTCAAGGTGGACTCCGCAAGGCTTGTTCTCAACGGACAACCTTACAACTATGTAGGTACCAATTTCTGGTATGGAGCCATACTCGGCTCCGAGGGACAAGGGGGAGACCGCGAAAGGCTCAACCAAGAACTCGACACGCTCAAAGCCTTAGGAATCACTAATCTACGCATACTCGTAGGCAGCGATGGCAAAGGTGGAGTGCCTGCAAAAGTGGAACCTACACTTCAGACCGAACCTGGAGTTTATAACGACACCATACTCGCAGGTCTTGACTACTTGCTTGTGGAAATGGCTAAACGCGACATGAAAGCCGTGCTCTACATCAACAACTCCTGGGAGTGGAGTGGGGGATATGGCATGTATCTCGAGTGGGCGGGAGAAGGGAAGGCACCAGCGCCCAGCATCGACGGATACACCAAGTTCATGCGCTTTGTGGCACAATTCTCCATCAACGAGAAGGCGCAGGAACTCTTCTACAACCATGTCAGGAATATCGTCACCCGAACCAATCGCTACAGCAAGACCAAATACATTGACGACCCCACCATCATGGCATGGCAGATAGGCAACGAACCCAGAGCTTTCAGTGTTGACCCGACTCAGGATCAGGCTCCCCACAAAGCCGCATTCGCCGCTTGGCTCGCCAAAACATCCAAGCTCATCAAAGAGCTCGACCCCAACCATCTTGTCAGTGTTGGATCTGAGGGCAAGCACGGATGCGAGGAAGACATCGAACTTTTCCGAACCATACATGCCGACCCCAATATCGACTACGCCTGCATTCATATTTGGCCTTACAACTGGTCGTGGATTGGAAAAGAAACTGTGACGGAGAACCTGCAGATAGCCAAGGACAGTACATTGGCTTATATCCAGGAGCATATCGACGTAGCCAACCAAATCCGAAAGCCCGTTGTGCTTGAGGAGTTCGGATACCCAAGGGATGGTTTCCAGTTCTCCAAGGAATCTACCACCACAGCACGCGACAGCTACTATGACTATGTGTTCCAGCTCGTCATGGGCGATGAGTTCCCCCTGCTCAATGGATGCAACTTCTGGGGATGGGGCGGACTGGCACAGCCTGCCAACCTCAGATGGCAGCCTTTCGATCAGTACACAGGCGACCCTGCTCAGGAGGAGCAAGGACTCAACTCTGTTTTCGCATCCGACACTTCTACACTCAACATCATCAAGAAAAACAACAGGAAATAAAATTAATATCACATGAAAAAGCAACTCCTTATGGCTATGATGGTTTCGATGACCATGCCATTGATGGCGCAGCACATCAATGTTTCGACGAACAACACCTCTCTCATCCTCGACGCACATCAGGGAGGCGGTTTGCAGTTTGTCTATTACGGACAACACCTCAATGACAGAGAGACTGAACAACTCTTTTCTGATGGCCGACAGCACCTTGACGCTTATCCAGCCTACGGAATGCAGACACAGCATGAAACCGCACTTAGTGTGGTACACAGCGACGGGAACATGACACTTGACCTCGCCGTTGAGGCGATAGAGACGCGCTCAGAAACCAACGCTACGGTGAAGGTGGTCAAGATGAAGGACAAGTATTATCCCTTCTATGTCAATGTATGTTATCGGACTTATCCCGACAAAGATATCATCGAGACATGGTCTGAATACTCCCACAAGGAAAAAGGGACGGTCAAGCTGACACAGTTCGCTTCGGCTTATCTGCCCATCAGGTATGGCCAGGTATGGCTGTCGCATCTCTACGGTACTTGGGCCAATGAGGGTAGGGTAGAAACAGAACCTCTTCAGCACGGCATGCTTGTCATTCAAAACAAGGATGGAGTGCGCAATAGCCATACTTCGCATGCTGAGGTGATGATTTCCCTCGATGGAAAACCACAGGAGAATCACGGTCGGGTGATCGGTGCTGCCCTTTGCTACAGTGGCAACTATAAACTGCGCTTCGACACTGACGACAGTAACTACCACCACTTCTTCGCCGGCATCAACGAGGACAATTCTGCCTACAACCTCAAAGCAGGAGAGAACTTCGCCACTCCCGTACTGGCTTTGGCTTACAGCAACGAGGGCATGAGTGGAGTCAGCCGCTGTTTCCACAGTTGGGCCAGAAGCTATAAAATCGCTCATGGCACACAAGTCCGTCCTATACTGCTCAATAGTTGGGAAGGTGTCTATTTCGATATCAACGAACAGGGTATGGATCAAATGATGGCCGACATCGCTTCTATGGGAGGAGAATTGTTTGTGATGGACGACGGATGGTTTGGCACCAAATATCCTCGCAAGAACGACTTTTCATCCCTGGGCGACTGGTTGGTGGATCCCCAGAAATTGCCGCATGGCATCAATGGGCTGCTCGCTTCGGCTAAGAAGCACGGGGTGAAGTTCGGCATCTGGATTGAGCCAGAGATGGCCAACACCGTCAGCATACTCTATGAGAAGCATCCGGAGTATATCATCAAACCCACCAACCGTGAACCACGACTTGGCCGCGGAGGCACACAGGTGGTGCTCGATCTCGCCAACCCCAAAGTGCAGGACCTGGTATTCACTATTGTTGACACACTCATGACCAACTATCCCGATATCTCATACATCAAGTGGGACGCCAATGCACCTGTCATGAACCACGGTTCCCAGTATCTCACTCGCGACAACCAAAGCCATCTGTATATCGAGTATCACAGGGGATTTGAGAAGGTCTGCAACAGGATAAGGGCCAAATATCCCGACCTCATCATACAGGCGTGCGCCAGCGGTGGAGGTAGGGCCAACTATGGAGTGCTTCCTTGGTTTGACGAGTTCTGGGTGAGCGACAATACCGATGCGCTGCAGAGAGTGTATATGCAGTGGGGAACCAGTTATTTCTTCCCTGCAGTGACTATGGCTTCGCATATCAGTGCAGCACCCAACCACCAGACATTCCGCACCATCCCACTCAAATACCGCATCGATGTGGCCATGAGCGGACGACTGGGTATGGAGATACAACCCAAGAACATGACTGACAAGGAAAAGCAGCAGTGCAGAAAGGCAATCAGCGAGTACAAGGAGATCCGACCCATCGTGCAGCAGGGAGATATCTACCGACTGCTTTCTCCATACGACAAGCTGGGCTGTGCATCCATGATGTATGTTCAACCCGACAAACAGAAGGCTGTCTATTACTGGTGGAAGACTGAGACTTTCGTGGCTCAGCAACTGCCGCGCATACCAATGGCAGGGCTTGACCCTGGAAAGAACTATCGAGTGAGGGAACTCAACAGAGTCGATCAGGCACCTTTGGCGTTCGAGGGTAAGTCGTTCAGTGGAGCCTTTTTGATGGAGAATGGACTGGAGATGCCTTTGGAGCACAATATGCCTTGGGGCGAAAAGAACGACTATGCGAGCCGAGTGTTGCTGCTCGAAGCAGAATAATCAACACAAAACCTTTTGATTCAGTCAAGTATGAACAGTAATTCCCAAACAAACAGTAATGTGATTCATGAAATCACACCTTTGTCGGAACGCGACTGTTTCTACATCGTGGACCGATATAAGAAGGAGTTTGATTATCCCATGCATTGCCACTCGGAGTACGAACTCAATTTTGTGGAGCATGCCAGTGGAGTGAGAAGGGTGGTGGGCGACAATGTGGAAATAATAGGTGAGTACGATCTTGTGCTCATCACAGGACATGAACTGGAACATGTCTGGGAACAGGCAGACTGCCACTCGGAAAACATTCACGAAATCACCATCCAGTTCGCTGAAGACACCCTTGGACAGGACCTGCTCAACAAGACTCAGTTCGCACCCATCAAGCGGATGTTCGAAAGGGCTAAGCGAGGACTGGCTTTCCCCATGAAGTCCATCCTGAAGATTTACAACGCGCTCGTAGGACTGCCCAATGCGGAACCCTCATTTCAGTCGTTCATCTCCTTTCTTCAGATTCTCCACCAGCTCTCTCTCTGTGAGGACTCTTACGAGCTCTCATCGTCTGCCTTCGCACGTATGGAACTGGAATCGGAGAGCAGGAGAGTGAGCAAGGTGCAAAAATACTTGTCGGAACACTACCAAGGCAACATCCGACTCAACGATGTGGCAGAATTGGTAGGCATGACTCCCGTGGCATTCAGCCGGTTCTTCCACCTGAGAACGGGAAAGACGCTCAGCGACTATATCATCGAACATCGTCTCGGAAGGGCGGCGCGACTGCTTGTCGATTCCACCATGTCTGTGGCTGAAATCAGCTACGACTGCGGGTTCAACACGCTTTCCAATTTCAACCGCCTTTTCAAACGGGCTAAAGGGTGCACCCCTAAGGAGTTCAGGGAAAATTATCACAAAAGGAAAATCATCGTTTAATCTATGTTCAAACACACACACCTGATATGAAGAAAAAAATATGGCTGTTCGCCGCGCCTTTGATGGCTGCCGCGATGATTGGATGCAAACCTACTGACGGAAAGAAAAGTGTGAAGGAAAACTTAGTCAATCCACTCGTCGAACGATTGGAAGCCATACCCGACACCTGCTTCATCTTCGGGCATCACGACGACCCGATGTATGGCATTGGCTGGTCGTTTGAGGAAGGACGATCCGATGTGAAGAGTGTCTGTGGCAAATATCCCGGCATGATGTCGTTCGACCTTGGAGGACTGGAGCTGGGCAACGACAAAAACCTTGATGGAGTGCCTTTCGACAAAATGAGAGAGGAAATCATCAAGCAAGACCAAAGGGGAGGATTCATCACCCTCAGCTGGCATTTGCGCAATCCCAAGACCGAGGGAGATTCATGGGATGTCTCCGACTCCACGGTTGTGGCTACCATACTCAATGATGCGCAGATGAAACGGAAAATGGAGAGTTGGCTCGACAATGTGGCCAACTTCCTCAAGTCGCTCAAGGATAAAGACGGAAAAGACGTCAACGTCATCTTCCGACCATGGCATGAACACACAGGGTCGTGGTTCTGGTGGGGACAGAAACTCTGCACCGACGACGAATACAAGGCCTTGTGGAAACTCACAGCAGACAGACTCAAGGAAGATGGCGTGAAAAATGTCATTTACGCTTACTCACCAGGTACAGAGCCAAAAACCGTGGAGCAGTATCTGAAGCGATTCCCCGATGGTGATATCATCAAGGTGGTTGGCGTAGATTGCTACCAATATGGCGAAGGATATGCTGAGACAGTCGATAAGGGACTTAGCATTGTTGATAGTGTAGCGCAGCAACGACATCTCATTCCGGCACTTACGGAGACTGGATTCGAAGGACTCAACGATGCCACATGGTGGACACAGACACTATTGCCTGCACTCAGCAAGCACAAGTTGGCATACGTCGTGGTGTGGCGAAATGCGTGGGACAAAGAAGGACATTTCTACGCGCCTTATCCCGGACAAATCTCTGCTGACGATTTCAAACGTTTCGCCGACAATCCCAGAACTATTTTTGCAGATTAATCAATTCAAATTATCAAACAATATGACTTTCAAAGAAAAAGTGCAGCAACTTTTTGATGAACAAGAGAAGTTGATTGCAAAGAAGAACCACCCCATCAGTAAAACCAATGGTGTGTATCAACGTTATGAGAATCCAGTAGTCACAGCCGAGCATACTCCTGTCTTCTGGAGGTACGACCTCAACGAAAAGACCAATCCCTACCTCATGGAGCGAATTGGCATGAATGCAGCGCTCAATGCCGGAGCCATCAAGCTCAATGGAAAATATCTCTTGGTAGTCAGAGTGGAAGGGGTTGACCGAAAGTCGTTCTTCGCTGTAGCGGAGAGTCCCAATGGTATCGACAATTTCAGATTCTGGGACTATCCGGTGACTATGCCCGACGACATCATTCCTGCTACCAATATCTACGACATGCGACTCACTCAGCATGAGGACGGATGGATCTATGGAATCTTCTGTGCGGAGAGGCATGACGACAACGCACCGGCGGGCGACCTCTCTTCTGCTACTGCCACTGCGGCTATAGCCAGGACCAAAGACCTCAAGACATGGGAAAGACTGCCCGACCTCAAGACACGGAGCCAGCAGAGAAACGTGGTTCTGCATCCTGAGTTTGTCAATGGAAAATACGCGCTTTATACCCGCCCGCAGGACGGATTCATCGACGCTGGTTCTGGAGGGGGCATTGGATGGGCACTCATCGACGACATGACACATGCTGAGGTCAAGGAGGAAACCATCATCGAGGAGCGTCTTTACCACACCATCAAAGAGGTGAAGAACGGGGAGGGACCGCATCCCATCAAGACACCTATGGGATGGCTACACCTGGCTCACGGTGTGCGCGGTTGCGCTGCCGGACTGCGGTATGTGCTTTATATGTATATGACCGCTCTCGACGACCCGACACGCGTCATCGCCCGACCTGCAGGATATTTCATGGCACCAGAGGGTGAGGAAAGAGTGGGGGATGTCTCCAATGTGCTCTTTGCCAACGGATGGATTGCCGACCCTGACGGAAAGGTCTTCATCTATTACGCTTCGAGCGACACACGACTGCATGTCGCCACTTCCACCATCGACCAACTGGTGGACTACTGCTTGAACACTCCTGAAGACGGACTCACAACCAGTCATTCGGTGGAGACGATTAAGGCGCTCATCGACAAGAATATAGAAATCATGAAAACACTTTAGAAACTGTTGATATGGCTTCATTAAAAGAAAAAATCGGCTATGCGCTCGGTGACGCTGCTGCCGGTGGTATCACGTGGAAGGTGATGTCGATCGCTTTCCCGCTGTTCTTCACCAATGTCTTTGGACTGACCGTGGCCGACACCGCTACACTCATGCTTGTGGCACGTATGTTCGATGTGGTCACCGACCCGCTGATGGGTAGTTTGGCCGATAGAACACAGAGTAAGTGGGGTACCTATCGTCCATGGCTCATCTTTGGTGCTGTGCCACTGGGACTGGTCTTTGCACTGCTGCTCTATACTCCCGATTTCGGTATTGTGGGCAAGCGTATCTATGCCTATACGCTCTACCTGCTCATGATGGCCATCTATACTGCCGTCAACGTGCCCTACGGCTCTCTTTTGGGCGTAATGACCGAAGACGACAACGAGAAGAACCAGTTCTCATCATTCCGTATGGTCGGAGCATACGCCATGGGTTTCATCACACTGCTCTCGTTCCCCTATCTACAGAAAATGGTAGGTGGTTCTGATGCTCATCAGTACGCTGTGCTGGGAGCTGTGCTGGGAGCTATAGCGGCTGCCATGACATTGGCTTGTGGACTGATGACGAAAGAGCGGCTTAAACCTGTGCGCGCGGAGAAGTTCTCCTTCAAACCCTTTGCTGACTTGGTGAAGAACAAACCTTGGATTTATCTCACATTGGTGGGTATCTGCACCAATTTCTTCAATGGCTTCCGCTATGCAGTGGCTGGTTATCTGATGGAGTATTGTATGCACGGCGATGTGACGGTTAGCGGATTGATTATCAACTATACGGTGTTCATGACCTTTGGTGAGGTGACCTGTATGATTTTCGGTGGACTCTCACCCAAGTTCACGCAGTGGATGGGTAGCAAGAAGAAGGCTTTCAGCATGGCGGCTATCATCTGCATCGTCTTCTCTGTCGCTTTCTATTTCGTACCCATGGATCCAGCCTATATCTGGGTGATGGTGGCGCTTGTCATCCTCACTTCCATCGGTGTAGGACTTTACTCGCCTTTGCTTTGGTCCATGTACGCTGATGTGGCTGACTATGCCACAGAGAAGAACGGTACTTCATCCACAGGACTGATCTTCTCTTCTGGTACCATGGCGCAGAAGTTCGGAACGGCTATCTCTGGTTCACTCGTAGCGTTATTGCTCGGACTTGTTGGCTTCTATTCTGGTACGAATGAGGCGGGCGAGACGGTCGTCAACATCGCTCCCGAGGACATGGAAGGCGTCAGGAGCATGACGTGGGCACTCTTCTCCATTATTCCTGCTTTTATCGCTTTGATTATGCTTTGGCTCATTCATAAGTATCCTATCAAGAAATAATGGTGAAGAAGGTGATAACAATGAAGGAAGAGATGATGGATGTGCTGCAGCACAACATCCTCTCTTTCTGGATGTCGAACATGGTCGATACGGAGAACGGCGGATTCTACGGACAGATGACTGGGGAAGGGGTGCTGATGAAGGAGGCTGAAAAGGGAGCCATTCTCAACGCCCGCATCCTGTGGTCTTTCAGCGCTGCCTATCGTGTACTGCGCAAGCCTGAGTATCTGGAAATGGCTACTCGTGCCAAGGATTATATCATCGACCATTTCATCGACCAAGAGTATGGGGGCGTCTATTGGGCGCTCGATTTCAAGGGACAACCTAAGGACACGAAAAAACAGTTTTACGCCATCGGGTTCATGATCTATGGGCTTTCGGAATATGTGCGTGCTACTGGCGACCGTGAAGCGCTTGACTACGCCCTGCAACTCTATGAGTGTATAGAAGAACATTCGCTCGACCACGTCTATAACGGATATATCGAGGCTTGCACACGCGACTGGGGCAAGATTGCCGACATGCGTTTGTCGGAACTCGACGCCAACTACCCCAAGTCGCAGAATACGCATCTGCATATCATCGAACCTTACACCAATCTTTATCGCTGTCTGAAAGAGTTGCGCGAGGCTGAATCATGTGGATATGTGCCTTCCATCGGCGCGGTCCTGCCAACCAATATTACTGTGGCGCAGCAGACTCTTGACAGGGTGGAAGCCTCGCTGCGCAACCTCATCGGCATCTTCTGTGATAAGATCCTCAATGCAGAGACACACCACCTCGACCTGTTTTTCGAAAACGACTGGACACGAGGTGCCGGACATCTTGAAAGCTACGGGCACGACATCGAGTGCTCATGGCTGATGCACGAGGCTGCTCTGGTGCTTGGAGATCAACGGGTGCTCCACAAAGTGGAACCTATCGTCCAGATGGTGGCTAAGGCCTCGGAGAAGGGGTTGCAGGCTGACGGGGCGATGGTGCATGAGGCCAACCTGGATACAGGGCATGTGGATACAGACTTCCATTGGTGGGTGCAGGCAGAGAATGTGGTGGGATGGATCAACATCTACCAGTATTTCGGAGATGAGGGCGCACTCGAAAAGGCTTCTCGGTGCTGGGACTACATCAAGCAGCATCTCATTGACTATGAAGGAGGTGAATGGTGGTGGAGTTGCGACACCGAAGGACAAATCAACCGCAAGGACGACAAGGCGGGATTCTGGAAATGTCCCTACCACAACAGCCGTATGTGCCTTGAGGTCATCGAACGCTTCAAATCGTAGGGACGCGACGTGTCGCGTCCGTATCCAATGTGCCGCGTCCGTATTCGACGTGTATTCGGCTTCTCGCGTCCGAAGCAATTATTGAAACAACCTTAAAAACATGCAAACAATGAAGAAATACTTATTATTTTCAACCATGATTGCCGCAACCATGAGCATGCAGGCCAAGGTGGAACTGCCTGAAATCATCAGCGACAACATGGTACTGCAACAACAGACTGATGTGAATCTTTGGGGAAAGGCAAAAGCCAATACTGCCGTAAAAGTCACAACCAGTTGGGCGGTTGGCGCTTCCTATGAAGTAAAAGCGGATAAAGATGGAAACTGGATAGTGGCCATACCCACACCGCAAGCCTCTTTCCAACCACAGACTGTCACCATATCCGACGGAGAAGACGTCACTCTGAAGAATGTACTCATAGGTGAGGTGTGGTTCACTTCTGGACAGTCCAATATGGAAATGCCACTCAATGGCTTCTGGAACTGCCCCATCAAGGATTCCAACACGGAGATTGCCACTGCTGCCGAATGGGCTGGACGCATACGTATGGCAACGGTGCCTAAGACAGGAAAAACCGAACCACAAGAAACGGTCCAAGGCAAATGGCAGGTTCCCGCTCCCGACACTGCTCCCTGGATGAGTGCTACATCATGGTATTTCGCGCAGATGATGACGCGCACGCTCAATGTGCCGGTAGGAATCATCTGTTGTGCATGGGGAGGTTCCAGAGTGGAAGGATGGACACCTGAGAACATTCTCCGAACCTATCCCGACGTGAACATCGAGGAAGAGCTGAAAGGTGGCTGGAACAAAGGTGGATGGTGGGAATACTGGGTGCCACTGGTGATGTATAACGGAATGCTACACCCGCTGCGCCACTACACCATCAAAGGATTCCTGTGGTATCAAGGAGAAGCCAATGTGGGAAAGGAAAAAGACTATGCCCCACGTCTGAAGACCATGGTCGAGGTGTGGCGCAAGGAATTTTCCGAAGATCAAAAGCACCCGCTTGGCGACAAATTGCCGTTCTATCTTGCTGAGATCGCACCTTGGGAAGGATATGGAGGACGCGACGGACTCAGTGGAGCGTTGTTGCGGGAAGCACAGCATGAGGCGGGAAGGATCATCCCAAACAGCGGATGTATCACCACAAACGACCTCGTGAAACCCTACGAGGATGTGCAAATCCATCCGGCGGAAAAACGTCTTGTTGGCTATCGTTTCGCATGGATGGCACTCAATCGCACTTATGGCATGAAGTCCATCTGGTGCGACGGACCTGAATACGACCACATGGACATTAAGGGAAAGGAAATTGAGGTGTTCTTCAAATATGCCGACGAGGGTATCTCGCCTTGGAATGAGGCGGAAGGTTTCGAAGTGGCTGGAGAAGATGGGGTGTTCCACCCCGCAAAGGCAAAACTCAATGAGAGCAATAAGTCGTTCATCGTCAGCTCTGATAAGGTGCAGCAGCCCAAGAACGTGCGCTATTGTTTCAAGAACTTCCAGATTGGAAATGTAGTCAACCACCGCAACTTGCCTCTCGTCCCATTCCGTACCGACAAGTAAAGTGCAAACAATCACGCTCGGTCATCCAGTTTCTTGGATAGCCGAGCGTGAACTTTATAGAAAGGTTATTGGTTATTATTACTGTCCGCTAAACACGAATCCCCATTCTGAACATGCTTTATAGCCAGC
>CAMOWU010000107.1 GCA_946628545.1 uncultured Bacteroides sp.
TACTTTTGCAATGTAGAATAGCGTATAACATCCAATTTCAAATTATTGACATCTTTATGAGACAATCATCTTTTTTAGAGAAATTTGTGACAATCATCGCTTGGGTGGGCCTCATTGGTGGTATCTTATTTGGATTTTTGGTCAGCAAAGGCATATTGGAGTCCAAACAAGAGATGTGCGTGCCTCAGGCTTTTGTCTGTTTTGCCGGAGCTGTGTTTGTGTCGGTGGCGGGATTTGCCGTACTCATGCTATTGGTCGATATCTCCAAAAGAATGCATGACGTGGAAGAGAGGCTCGACGCTGAATCCAGCAAGCATAAAAACTGATGCCTCGCTACGGGCATTCCATGCTTCAGGTCCATTGAACGCCAAAAGCGTCATCGTCTGCATGATTGCAGGCCATGACGCTTTTGGAGTTTTCTTTACATGTTGAAGGTTATCTCTTCAGCACTTTCTTTCCATTGACGATATACAGTCCGCGGGTCATTTCCTTCACCCGACGTCCGCTCAGATCGTAGATTGCATCATCTTGAGGCTTCTTCACGGTTATTTCTTCGATGGCATCCACTTCTCCTGTTGGAGTCAGTTCGCGAGTGGAGTTCTCACCGTAATAGATGATGGTGAAGTTGTCGTAGGTGGCCCATACCTCTCCGCTGTTGCTCAGGTACGCTCCAAGGTCGATGGTACCGTCGGTCACCTTGATGGTCACGCTGTACTTGCGTCCTTTGGGTGTGAAAGTGTCGAAAGCCACAGGCACCTTGGCGTCGTTGGCGAATACCCAAGCCACGGTCTGAGTCTCACTGCCACCGCTGGTGTAGGCACCGGCACTGATTTCATACACACCGTTCTTCATGTCTGTCAACCGCTGATAGACACGACCCTCAGGACTGGCATCCCACAGGTTGAGGTAGTAGTAGCCAGAGATATTCTCACCATCGAACATATCCGACCAGTTGGCTGTTTCGAAAGTGGAGAGTCCAGCCTCATTGATCCAACCTTCCACGCCATTCTCGAAGTCGCGGTTCTTGATCATCACCGAGTAGTCGATGGGGTTGTTGTCGCTGGCATCTCCTGTCGGTATGGCCAGTTGTGTCATGGCTGCCTCGATGGCATCAAACAGGGTGTTGATGTCGTCGAGTGTGGCATTGTCGCTGTTCGACTGCATGGTGGCGATGGCAGCCAGAGTCTCCTTCGCCTGCTCTTGTGCCTCAGCAGACGAGCTGGTGGCATAAGTCACCTCCAGAGCCTCGGTCAGTGCGGCAGACTTCTCCTCAAGCTGGCTCAGCATCGAGTTGAACGAGTCCATGTCGCTCAGCAGCTGATTCAGGCGGGCCGTCATGGCTTCCACTTCCTCTGTGCTGGCGGTCAGTGCTTCGAGCATGGCTTCCACCTCGTCCATCAAGAAGTCTGTGATATGGTCGCTGTAGTATTTGTTGCCCGCCTCCAGACGCAGTGTGGCATCGTCCTTCAGTGCTTCCAGTTCCTTGTATGCCGCGTTGTTCTTGGAGATGCGGAGTGTGATGTCGTCGATCTTTGGAATCACTGCGGTCAGTTCATCACGTGTCTTGGCGTTCTTGCCCTCGTTGATGATTGCCTCATATTCCTCCAGCAGTGCTTGCTGCACATATTCTCCCTTATAGTCAGGTGCATTGTCGAGGTAGAATCCAAGCCAATAGAGATAAGCGTCCTCACCCGAACCGAAGTAGCTCAGTCGGAATTGGTCGCAACCCGTCCAGTTCTCCAAAGAGTCGGTGAAAAGGACGCCGATGTCCAGTGTGTGGTCAGTCACTTGTGTCACCACTTTGTAAGTGGCACTTCCTTTGTCGGTGGGATATGCCACCTCGGTCTTCATGTCGCCTGCGAACACAAAGAAGTGCGGGGTGTTGGCATACGCACCAGCCGAGAGTTGGTAGATGCCGTTTGGCAGGCCTTCGATGACCTGATGGATCTTTCCTAACGCGTTTCCACCCCATATATTCAGGTAAGGAGCGATGACATCCACATCGTTGGCCATGCCGGTCCACGTTGGTATTTCGAAAGTGGGGCAGTTGGAGTCGTTGTGCCATCCTTCGAGATCGAGGTCGAAGTCGGGGTTCACGATGAAGTGCGTGTAGTCCTTGGGATTATCCGGTGTCACTTCCTTCTCATCGAGTTCGGCAAGAGCAGTCACCAAGTCGTTCACAGCCTGCTTCATCTGCTCAGTGGTGGCATTGGCATCGTCGTACACCGCCTGTGCGGCACTCACGTCCACCCCTCTTGCTTTAGCCTCCTCAATCTTGGCTTTCAGTTGCTCAGAAGCATTGAAGACGAGTATGGCATTGTGATAGACCTCGTAGGCGGCAGACGGAACGAAAGTCCAGCGCAGCTGAGCCACGTCTCCCTCGTTCATCTCATTGGGATTGATGAGTGGATAGACGATGGTGCTCTGCACGCCATTGCTCACCACACTGCCGAAATAGGAGTTAGGGTAGGCGCTTTGGTTGAAGGTGGGGTTCTGGTCGCCAGGGAAGATGTAGTAAGTGCCATCAGCCTGTTTGCTGAACTGCCAGAAGTAGTTGGCTTGAGAGCCTAAGTCCACAAAAGCCTCTCCGTAGGGGTTGGCGTCGCTGTCGGTGAATGCTTGTTTCCAGCCTCCTTTGACGATTGAATAGTCGTTGATGAGATAGGTTTTCCCATCCCATTCTCCAGTGGCGATGCCTTCCTCATCGAGTGGCACATACTGACTGATGATCACTTTCAGTCCTTCGTCGCCAAGAGAGGTCTGCGTGCCCCACGCATTGCCTTCGGTGTAGAACATCTTGGCATCCATGTTGTAGAGGTACATGGTGTCACCGACCACAAAGTCCTCAGCAGTGGTGATTTCCGGGCGTGTGCGTTGTGCGCTGATGGTCAGTGCACCCGACAACGCCAATAGAGTAAGTAAAGATTTTCTCATTGTGTATAAATTAAAAAAGTGAATAGTTGTTCATTTCATTATTTCCTTGATCCTGTCTCCGATGCCGATGGTGTAGCCCTCGCTCAGATGCACAATTCTGTGTTGGTTGTCGATGACGACAAACAGCGGAAGGGCGCTGAAGTTCTGTCCTGTGGCATTACTGATGGCGGCATGGACACTTCCTTCATCATCCACGCCCAAAATGCAATTCTCCTCCAGGTTCGTAAATTCTTCCATGCGGAATCGTTTCAGTTCTTTCTGGCTGTCGAAAAGCAGGATCAAGGGGGTGGCGGTGGAGCGTAACTGTTGGAAACAGGTTCTGATGTCGCGCAAGGTGTGGTTGGTAGGTTCGTGATTGGGTGAGATCAGTCCTACCACCGTGTATTGAGGTCCAGCCACCTCCAGAATCGATTGCCTGTCGTCAGTGTTTTGAGGGATGAAGGTGCAACTCATGTCGAGCAGCCCCAGCGATTGTACGTCCTTGCTATCCCTTCTGATGGTCAGTTCCTGCATGATGGTGTCGCGGTCGATGGTGATGAATTGCAGGTCAGCCAGCACGCTTCCATCGTTTCTCCGGCTACCAGTGGTGAGCAGGTAAGTGCCGTAAGGCAGGTTGAGGTCAAGTGTTTCGTGCACGGTGGAGTTGAAAGTTGTGTCCGCCACATCCTCTGGATAGTTGAGCAAGAGCGGAGAGCCATCGGTGATGCGACTCAGTGTGAAATGCTTGTAGTATTGGGGGTGGAACCCGTCGGGTTGGTAAGGATAAGAGAGCCGGAGCACCCCTTTGTGGCCCTCATTGTTGTTGCGGGTTGACGCCGACCATACCACTTCTTTCCAACCTTCTGCCGACAGGCATTCGATATGCTCATCCACTGGGTCCATTTTGGCTGGTATCCCCAGACTGCGTGCAGCACAGACAAAGAAGATTTTCAGAGAGCGCAAGTCAGTCTTTCTCAGGTGGTAAACACTGATGGGCGACATGGGTAGTTGTTGCGGGTTGCCCCTGCCATCTATTCTGACGCTGTCAGCAATCCATGCCAGGAGTTGCGAAACATTCTTGATGTGGCTCATCCGCTGACGTAGGTAGTGCTTGTATGGCGTGAGATGCTCATTGGCCACTCTCGGGCAAAGTGTGAACACCGACTCACCTTCATGCGCTGCAGTGATGTTGTCGTTCAACACCTTGATGTCCACGTCGCGCAAGTCTTTGTCGCTGAGCGACCGCAGCAGTTCCACAGCCAAGTGCTTGTCTTCCGCCTCGCGCAGGAAATACATGATGTTGCTGTGGTTGCCTCTCGCCCCTGTGACTAATGGCAGGGCGATGTCGGTAGGAATCCGTTGGTAAACGCTGAATTGCCTGATTTGCTGTGAGTCGGGGAAGGTGAGTTCGTAGCGGTTGCGAACAGAGTCTTCCTTGGCCTTGCGCCATTCGTTGCGAGTCCGTGCCTCTTGGCTCACCTCAGGTATGTTGGGCGTAGGTGTTGGGGGTATGATATCCAAAGCCGAGTGGGTCTGAGCAGGTTGGCTGTTCAACGCCAGCTCTATGCTTTTGCCCAGTCTGTTGTCGGCTTTGGCAAAAGCGTATTGCCCATCCTTGGAAACCCAGACCAGCAGATCGCCCAGACCCGTAGTGATCAAGGCGTACCCTTCCTCATCGGTGGATTTGTAGGCAAGGGTGAAGAACTCAGCATAATTGTAGAGCTTGAACTCCACTTTAGCGTTTTTCACTGGATGCCCTGTCTTGTCGGTCACTCTCACTTTCAGTGGGCGGGTAGGCGCATAATTGGCAGTGACGTTGATTTCAGTGTAGCAAGGTGTGGAACTAACCACTTCTTCTGGTCCGTCGTAGTGTCCGAACACTTTGGTGTGGACCAGCATTGTGCGCGTGGCAGGCTCGTTGAACCACCCCAGATTGAGGACCGGCTCAGGCTCACATGCCCCTAAAAACCACCATCGTCCATCAGCCCAGGCTTCCACCCAGGCATGGTTGTCGTCGGTGTGTGCCCAGCGTGGGGTATAGACCTGTCGGGCTGGGATGCCCACACTTCGCAATGCCGCCACCAGGAAGGTGCTTTCCTCGCCACAACGGCCATAGCCAGTGCTGACGGTGGCTAATGGACTGCTGGTTCGGCTGTCGGAGGGTCGGTAGGTCACTTTCTTGTGGCACCAATGGTTGACCTCCAGGATGGCATCTTGCATCGAAAGCCCTTGCACACGTTCCTTCAATTCTTTGTAAAAGACCTGCCGGCACTCATCGAGATGCTCATTGTTCACCCGTTCGGGAAGCACGAAGTGGAGGAACTCTCGGCGAGGCACGTTGTTGCCCCAAGGCATCTCGTCGATGGCCTGCAAGGATGACCTGACATTCGACAAGTGGAAGCCACCGGCATAGTCGGTGATGTCGGGTAGTGCCATGTAGGCATAGAGAAACTCCATGCAGTCGAGTTCGCGCGGGGATAAGTCCTCATTGAAGACCTTGAACAGCCGGTCGTCGCCAATCTCCTGTTGTCGTTGCTTGAAAGCCGACGTGAAATCACCAGCCAGGACCGACTGGCAAGTCATGATGATGAAGAAGATGTAAAGAACAGCGTATCGTTTTCTCATGATTTGCAGATGATGGCCTGAACGCCAAAATCCATTAGAAATTATTTTACTGTGAATTCCATTGCCAGTCCTTCGGCTTGCAGTTTCTCAGGCAGTTTCACAGTCACCATGTCACCGTCTGTTTTCCAGGATAGTTTGCGCCCGCTGCCCAGAAGTCGGATGGCAGTACCCTTCTTGGGCACATTGCCATGCCATGTGAGGGTAGGTGTCTTGTTGCCGTCAGTGGGGAATGAGCGTATGGCGTAGATTGTTTTCCTGTCTTTTGAAGCCGTGAACCAGATGTCGCCATCGTGGTAGATAGGTGTGGTGACCGTCTCGTAGATGGCTTTGCCGTAGGTGCCCAGCCAACTGCCGATAGAGTCGAGGCGCGCAACTGCGGCTGGCTCTATCAGTCCTTGTGGAGTAGGCCCCACACCCAGTACGAGGTTGCCTCCTTTTGCCACAATCTCTATCAAAGTGTTGAGCACTTGGCTTGAACTTTTCCATCGTGGGCGGGCTACCCATCCCCAGTCGTCGCTCAAGGGTATGCAACTCTCCCATGGGTAGTTGAGTTGAGTTTCAGGCACGGTTCGTTCAGGCGTCTGGTAGTTTTCGTACGGTCCATGCACGGTGCGGTCCACGACAATGAGGCCAGGTTGGTGGCGTCGTGCCATTTCGGCGATTCGAGGCATCTGAATGTCCTGTCCATTGGTTGGTCGTACCCATCCGCCATCGAGCCATAGAATATCCACCTTGCCATAGCGCGACATGATTTCCTCTATTTGGTTGTAGGTGAACTGTTGGAACTGCTTCCATCGCCAGGGGTATTGGTCGATGGGATAGTTCACGTTGCGTCCCTTGGTAGGAAACACGTCCCACCAGTAGTATTGGCTGTGCCAGTCGGGTTTGGAGAAATAGGTGCCGATGCCGAAACCACGGTCACGGAAGGCATCGAGGACGTATTTCAGTGCATCGCGTCGCGGGTCGTCCTTGAAGGCGTGTTGGGCGATGCTGTAGTCCGTGTAGCGGCTGTCGAAGAGGCAGAAGCCATCGTGGTGCTTGGTGGTGAAGATCATGTAGCGCATACCCGCTCGTTGCATCACGTCGGCCCACTGCGCGGGGTTGAAGTCTGTGGGACGGAACAACTCGGCTTGGTTCCAATACCATTGTTTATACTGTTCGTAGGTCATTGTCGTGTCGCGCTTGATCCAGTCCTCGCAACAGATGGACCACGACTCCACGATGCCTGGAACCGCATAGATGCCCCAATGGAGCAGCACTCCGAATTTCTGGTCCTGCCATTTGTGCAGGTTGTTGACGACAAGGGGATCGCTTGGCCATTCATAGGTGGCAGACTGCTGGTGGACCTCCCCCTGTGCAAAAATACTCGCTGCCTGGAACCACAAAGGCAACAGCGTCAGAAAAACATGTTTCATCATCTCAGTATTCAAATGAACTTATTCTACTTTTTTCTTGTTGGCTTTTTCTTGTTTAGCTTGTTCTTTTTTCAAAGCCTTTTCTTGTTTCATTTGCTCTTTTTTCAAGGCTTTTTCTTGTTTCTTCTTTTCTTTAGCCTCCCGTTGTGCAGCTTTCTCTTCCTCGGTCTTTTTCTTGAAAGGAGAGATGCTGGGCTTGACCTTCAGATTCTGCCCTTCGGTGGTGCTGGTGTAAACAAACGAGCAGTTCAGGTCCATCAGACTGCCTGTTTTTTTGATGTTGCCATTGGCTTCGTAGCCGTTCGACTCAATGACAGCTGAGATGTTGGTCATGCGGATTTTCATATAGTTGGCTTCGTCGATGTTCACATGGAATGTGCCAATGGGAAGGTTGCCTTTATTGTTCTTGCGTATTTTCGCAGTTCGCTCCTTGGAAAAATCGATGTTGAAGTTGGTGCGACACGCCACAGTTCCTACTTCAGGCACATCGAATGCTTTTCCTATCTCCAGGTTCTTGCTGCTCAGGCTCCCCTTCAGGTACTTGTTCAAGTCGTCGAGGGTGATTTCGAAATTCATGTTTCCGATTTTGGTGGTGAGAGTGCCACTGAACACCTCGCGTTTCCAATACACCCCGAACTGACCTGTATAGACGATGGCACCGAGTTTTTTCAACTCGCCCATCATCAGTTTCTTCACAGCGAATTGGTTGATGATGTCGGTTGCCTTGTCGCTCGAGGTCGTCATGTTCGCCACCTTGAAAACCACCGCCAGTTTTTGCTTCTCCTTCAAATTCGTGATGTCGCCGTTGGCAGCAATGCTCAGTTTGTTGTCGGATGTCTTCACCTTGACATTGTGGAAGTGGAGCGCTTCGTCGTTGCCATCCATTGTGAGGCTCAAGTTGAGCGGAATGCTGAACTGCTTGAGCACAGGAGCAAATGGTCGGGCGATGTCCTTGAGATAGGCTGTTCCGGTGATGTTGCCAGTGCTGAACGACAGTGGAATGCTGTCTTTCTTGTTGGGCAGCACCATCTCTGCTTTCTCAATCTTCAGTTTGGTGCTCTTCTGCTGTAGAGTGAGGTTGGTGATGTGTGCCACTCCCTTATTGACCAGCACATCGCACCTGAGGTCCTTGATGTCGAATCCCGTCATCGTGTCGCGTGCCGTGCATTGGAGCAGCGATGCGCTGATGGTGTCCTTTGAGATCGAGTTGAGTGCCAGGCGCATGTCGGCAGTGATGTCGAGGTGCCCTGCGTCGAAAAATCCGCGTTTGGGTTTGCCTGTGTTCTTGCGCGGGAGTCGGTTGTCAACCTTGAATTTCAGTTCGTCGAGGTCGATGACATACCCTCCTCCTTCTTCTTTCACCTTGGCTTTGCTGATGGAAGCGTAGTTGTCTTTCGGTCCTTTCTTGGACTGCGACACCCATTGAAGCACCAAGTTGCTGATGGTTGCATGTGGTCTTCCCATCCAACTGTCTTTATAGACCACCTCTTCGATTTTCACGCTGTTGTCGTTGTAGCTCACGTCCAGGTCGCGCAACTTGGCCTTGCTGATTCGCAACGACATCTTCTCCTTCTTTTTGGCCTCGTCTTCCGTTTTCGTCTTTGTGCTGTCCTTCTTGAACGCATCGATCACAAACTGGTAGTTGGCAGGTTGGTCGGGCTCCTTAAACAACCTTGCTCTCAGTCCGCTGATGTTGGCTTTCTTGATGCCAATCTCGTTGACCAGCAGTTTCCGAAGGCTCACAGCCACTTCCAACTTGTCCATTTGGAACATCTTGCGCTGCTGTTGGTCTTCGATCTCCACGCCATACAACTCCACATCGCCTCCGAGAAGGTCGAAATAGATGTGGTCGATCTTCACGTTTGTCTTCAGTTCTTCTTTCAGTGTTTCTGTAGCCTTGACACGCATCTTCGACTGAAAAGACGACGAATTGAGGATGAAGAACGCGGTAAGTCCAAGGACCAATACCACGCCGACAACAATGGCTGCGATTTTAGCAAGTCGGATTAAGATTTTCTTTTTCATTGACAGGTTATTTTTAGTAGTCGGTGTCTGTTGTAGTTAGGTAATTGTTGCGAAATTACTAAAAAACATTCATATAAAAATCTTTTTGCTTTTTTATTTGCCTTTTATGTGTGGAGATTGATAAAAATGTCTTAACTTTGCAACCGTAATTGGCTCACGAGAATGTGATCAAAAGGGAATCAGGTGGAAATCCTGAACAGTCCCCGCTGCTGTGAACCGTCCTTTCAAGGGGTGAACAATTGCCACTGATAGACACAAGACTATTGGGAAGGCGTTCGCTCATTGGATGGTGTAGTCAGAAGACCTGCCAGTTATCATGTCGAATCCACACCTCGGGGGATAGGCGATGATGAATAACGAGATATGTTTTCCAACCGATTGCTTACAGTCTCCGTGCTGTGTGCCTTTGCCTTACACGCAGGCTCCCAGAATTATACCGATACCATCGCAGGGCGTACCCATCGTCTTGGCGAGGTGAGGGTCGAAAGAAGGCGTGTGAGTAAAAAAGTGAGCGCAGCCACGCCAGTGCAGACCATTGACAAAGAGGTGATGCAGCAGTTGGGTCTAACCACCCTCTCCGACGCCGTGAAGAAATTCGCTGGTGTCAATGTGCGTGATTACGGTGGAATAGGGGGGATGAAAACCGTTTCGGTCCACAACCTCGGTGCCCATCACACAGCCGTGAGCTACGATGGGCTGACGGTCAGCAACACTCAGGCTGGACAAATCGACATCGCCCGTTTCTCGCTCGACAACGTGCAGACCGTCACATTGGCCATCGGTGCCGACGACAACCTCATGCAGCCAGCCCGACATTTCGCCAGCGCAGGAATACTGGCCATCCAGACCGAAAAGCCAGAATTTGACGATGGACAAGCCCAAGCATTCCGTTTCCGGGTCAATGGAGGTTCGTTTGGACTGGTCAATCCGTCGATCAGATACTGGCAGAAAATCGGTCAGCAGACTTCATTGGCACTCAACGGCAACTACATGCGTGCAGACGGTGCCTACAAATACACGCTCATCAACGGCAAGTACAAGACGGAAGAGAAGCGATACAACTCCGATATCTACTCCATCAACGGAGAGGCCAACCTCTATCACACCTTCAAGGATGATGCCCAACTCGATGTCAAGGCCTATTGGTACTACTCCCATCGAGGGCTCCCCGGGGCGGTCACGCTCTACAACCCCGTCAGCAAAGAACGGCTTCACGACGAGGACTTCTTCTCGCAAGCCGTCTATCGCAAACAGTTCAACAGAGAGTGGCAGATGCAGGCCCGCCTCAAATACACCCATTCATGGACTCGATATGAGGACACCGCCCCCAAATACCAAGGTGGACATCAAAACGACGTCTCCCGTCAGAACGAGTATTACGGATCGGTCACCGCTGGATGGACCCCCACTCGTGATTTCGGCCTTTCGTTGGCGCAGGACGTGTCGGTCAACAACCTTAGGAGCAACATCAACGTCTCCGACAATCCACGTCCAGCCAATCCCGACAGGGTGACCTCGCTCACTGCCCTGACCGCCAAATACTCATCGCCTCGCTTGGACCTTTTGGCCAACTTGGTAGCCACATACGCCACGGAGCATGTCGAGGTAGGGACACAGCCAGATGACAAGAAGCGCTTGACACCTACTGTGGCAATGACCTATCGACTGCTCAGTGATGAGGCGCTGCACGTCAGGCTCATGTATAAGAGCACTTTCCGTATGCCCTCGTTCAACGACCTCTATTACCTCAGAATGGGGAATACTGGTCTGCGACCAGAAAAAGCGCGCGAGTACAGCGCCGGACTGACTTGGGGAGGGAGGATAGCCGGAAAGGTGTCGGTCGGTGCCACTTTCGATGCCTACTACAACGATGTGGACGATAAGATTGTGGCGTTCCCTTCTACCTACGTATGGAAAATGGTCAACTTCGGCCATGTGCGCATTCATGGCATTGATGCCACCTTGACGGCTGACATGCCATTAGGAAAACGACTGAGCATGGTTGTGAGCGGGACATATACCTACCAGAAGGCGGTCGATAAGACCGAGGGTTCTGCAACCTACAACCGTCAGTTGCCTTACACCCCTCAGCACGCAGCCAATGCCTCTCTTGTGGTGCGGACGCCCTGGGTCGATTTGGGATACAGCATGCTGATGCAGGGGAAAAGGTGGAGTTCGGCGCAAAACACCCCTGAGTACAACCTCAAGGCGTACTGGGAGCATTCACTCACCCTCAGCCACCTCTTCGACTTCAAGTGCTGCAAACTCAATCTCTCGGCAAAGGTCCAAAACCTCACCGACGAGAGTTACGAGATCATCAAATACTATCCCATGCCAGGACGGTCCTGGAGTGTTGGGGGGACGGTGTATTTGTAAGTGGAAGTTAAAGAGGAAGTTAAAGGGGAAGTTAAAGGGGAAGTTAAAGGGGAAGTTAAAGAGGAAGTTAAAGAGGGAGTTAAAGAGGAAGTTAAAACTATGTTTTTATTAAAAAATAAATAAACAAACAACAAGAAAAATGAAATTGAGAAAAATCATGTTTTC
>CAMOWU010000108.1 GCA_946628545.1 uncultured Bacteroides sp.
TGTATCACCCAGGGCGTTGCCCTGGGCTGGGAGATATTGCCCTTTCAGGGCGATGGCGCTGCCCTGAAAGGGCGGGCTGAAAACTTTATTTGATGATTTTCTTACCGTTGTGGATGAAGATGCCTTTTGTGGGTTGCAGCACACGACGTCCCTGCAGGTCGTAGTAAGGAGCGTCGGCATCGTCCTCGTTCACGTCTTGGATGGCATCCACCGTCTCGTCTTTCACGATGCGCAGCTTACCGTCGGTCAGCAGTGTGGATGTGTCCCATTTCTGGGTGGGCGAAGGACGCTCAGGCTCGATGCTGGTGAATCCGTTGCCACTGGTCGAACCGATGGCAGAGAAGAGCTTGAGTTCGGTGCCGTCGGGTATCTCCTGTGCCTGGTCCATGTTCAGGCGCAGTGTGGCGTTGTTGAGTGTCAGTTTTCCACCGACGCTGATGCGGCTGTTGCGCACACTGGTTCCGCTGTTGTAGAGCGGGAACTCCACCGCACCTTTGCTCACCGTCAGGTTGCCCGTCAGTTTCAGCACAGCACTGAAGGAAATGAGAGAGTCGCCTGCGAGAATCGTTCCGCCGCTCTGCACATTCACAGGGGCGCTGATGGTGCCGGTACCAGCCAGGGTGGCGCCGTCTTTCACGTAGTAGTATGAACCGCCATTGTGGGAACCGTTGACAATCAGTTTGCCACCCTCGATGGTGGTTGTTCCTTTGTAGATGTTGGCTCCTGTCAGTCGCCAGTATCCACTGCCTTCCTTCACGATGGTCACCGTGCCTGTATGTCCCGTGTTGCTGGCGCAGTTGTCGATGACGCCCTTGAAGGTCTCGTTGGTGTTTGCTCCGCCCACGCGCCATGTCATCTTGAAGCCGTCGGTGCTCTTGCTCGAACCGCTGAGGTAGGTTCCGGCGTCACCGCGGATACCTCCGATATGGAGGTCACCGTTGGTGTTCCAGTAGATCATGTGCAGGTCCTTGCCCTTGAGATGAACCACGCCGTTGGGGATTCCCTCGTTCTGCAGCACAAGCTGGTTGCTCGACCCCACGCCATTGGCAATCAGGGTGCCATAGAACTCGCTCATGTCGTTCTGCCAGTACTCGCGCACCCAGCTGATGCGGAAATCGATGGTGCCTGAGCCCGTCAGTTTGCTCTTGATGTAGCAGTTGCGGTAGGGTTGGAACACTGAGGTGGTCCCTTCTCTTGCTTCTATCGGCATATAGTAGGTGCAGTAGTTGTCGTTGGCGTCTTTGGTGCTGAATGTGCCGCCGGCAAGCACCAATTTGGAACTGCCGTTCTCGCTCGTTCCGAGATACACTTTCTTGTCCTCCAGCGACCCGAGATAATTCAGGTACAGGGTGCCGCCAGTGAGGACGGTCTCTCCTGAGTATTTGAAGAATGATGGCGAAGCGGGGCTGACGGTGCCTTTTCCACCGAAGGTCACGCTTCCGTCGCCGATGATGCTGCCGTTCATGGTCACTGTAGCACCGCTGTTGGCTACGTCGAACTCCGTGTTGCTGTAGAGGTTGGCGTCGCGGTTGGTTGAGGTGGAGGTGCCTGTGTAGTTCCATCGGCCTCCATCCCAGATCCAGTTCTGCCCGAATTCAGCAGAAGCACCTATGCTGCTGGCTGCGTCGCCATTGCGGAGCGATGAGAAACTGATGGTGCCTTCGTGCAGCACTGTGGCACCCGTATAGTTGTTGTCGGACGAGAGCACGAGTGTGCCTTCGCCCGTCTTGTTCACGGATGTGGCTCCGCTGATCTTGCCCTTTCCTGCGAGGGTGACGGTCGAAGCGGTGTTGACCACCACGGCTTGTGGACTCACGTCGCTCGGCAAATCCACCTTGGTGTCTTCCTCGCTGGAGAAGAGCACCTTGCTGCCATCAGTGTAGAGTCCGTTGTCCCAGTTCTGGTCGGTGGTGTTCCAAAGTCCGTCCTGTGCTGTCCAGGTGTAGTCTGCCACGTAGTTGTCGCAGTCCACCATCTCCACATGTGCAGGTTGTGTCTTGCACGTCACCAGGTCGGAGTAGTCGGAGCTGTTGTCGCCTTTCACGGCTTTGATGCGGAAGGTGTAGGACGTTCCAGGCTCCAATCCCGTCACTGTGGCTTCCTCTGTATTGGCGTCCGCAGTGGCAACAGACGTGTAGCTTGTGCCTTTCTTCATCTCCACCACGAATCCTTCCTCATCGTCGGTGAAGTCGTACCAACTGAGGGTGACGGACTGGTCAGTGGTCGTTTTCTTGTCGGCAAGTATCGGTCGGCGCAGGAAGGGTGTCCTGTTCTCCTTGGTCAAGCTGTTGATGTAGTTCTCGATATTGGCGTAACCATTGGCGGCGATGGTCATGGCGTCGTTGGCCTTTGGATTGGTGCCGTTGGCGTTCTCCCATTCATCGGGCATGCCGTCATTGTCGCTGTCTGTAGGTTTGGTCCATGATTTCTGTCCCCATGCGGTTGGAGCACCGATGGGCAGTTGATATTCAGACGACAGGATGGCTCCTTCCGTTCCGAGCGACTTCACCTGATGCACCATGAGATAGTCGGCCAGGTCGCGATAGGGCAGTGTGGCACCCACCTCGGGCAGCAGGGAGTCGATCAGTTCAGTGGCTTTCCACACAGGCAGCACAGGGTAGTTGTAGGGCTGTGTGGCGAAGGTAGGCCCTCCGCTGTATTCGCTATGCGGGATTTCGTAGGGGTTGAACTTGCCATCGGCGTTTCGGTCCTGCCAGTTGTCGGTGGCGTAGATGTGGAAGTCGGCGTTGCCACTGGTGATGGCATTGCCACCGCCGGCTGGTCCGTTGATGAAGAGGTTGTTGGTGGTGTTGACGTAGGATGATCCTTGTGAGTCGCCTCCCATCAGGTAGCATCCGCTCTTCCAGTTATAGACCAGGCAGTTGACGTATTGGTTCACACCCTTGATTTTGTTGTTTCGGGTGTCGTTGTCGCAGTAGAAATTGCGGTAGAGTGTGATGTTGTCGGCTTGCATCAGACCGCCGGCAGAGTGGGAGAGCAGTCCCTGGCCGATGAGACAGTATTGCAAGGTGATGTCGCTTGGTGCAGTGCGCTTGTTGTCCCAGTTGATGGAGAAAGTCTCGTCGAGTCCCCATGAGAAGGAGCAATGGTCGAAGATCATGTTCGTGCCGTTGGCTATTCCGGCAGCATCCTTACCAGAAGTGCCGTTCTTGCCCATGCGGAACTTCATGTAGCGCACGATGATGTTGTCGGCACTGGAGAAAGTCACCCCGTCGCCATAGACGATGATTCCCTCGCCAGGGGCAGTCTGGCCAGCCACATAGAGGTTGGCGGCGAAGTTCATTCGCGACTTGATGTTGATTACACCGCTCACATCGAACACTACGATGCGGTTGGGTTGGCTCACGGCGTCGCGCAGCGAGCCACTGCCCGAGTCGTTGAGGTTGGTCACATGATAGACGGTGCCTGTGCGGCCACCTGTGGCGTAGCGTCCCCAGCCTTCAGCGCCAGGGAAAGCGAGTTGCTTCTGGCCAAAAGCACTCTGGCTTGTCAGCAAGGCCAGCAGGAAGATGGTGATGACGTTTCTCATATTGTGTTGTTATTATTAGGTTGCTTAATTTTTCGATTTTTTAATTTCGCCCCCTCTTTTACGATGGGTGACCCTTTCAGGGTCATGTGTACCCGCGGTTATCAAGAGGTGACGCTTTTAGGGGCTTTCGTATGTTGCTCTTATGAGGGTGGGATTGCGGACGCGACACGTCGCGTCCCTACAACTATGACAGTTTGTCTTTCAAGAACTGTCCTGTGTAGCTTTGCTCACAAGCGGCAATCTGTTCGGGAGTGCCTTCTGCCACGATGTATCCACCCTCCTTGCCACCTTCCGGTCCAAGGTCGATCACGTGGTCGGCACATTTGATGATATCCATGTTGTGCTCGATGATGAGGATGGAGTGGCCTCGGGTCAGCAGCGACTGGAAAGCGTTGAGCAGTTTGTTGATGTCGTGGAAATGCAGGCCAGTGGTGGGCTCATCGAAGATGAAGAGTGTTGGCACGTGTTTCTCCTGACTCAGGTAGTAGGCGAGTTTGACGCGCTGGTTCTCACCTCCAGAGAGGGTAGATGAGGTCTGTCCGAGTTTGATATAGCCCAAGCCTACATCCTGTAATGGTCGCAGTTTGTCGCAGATTTTCTTCTCCTTATGAGTGGTGAAGAACTCCACGGCCTGGTTGACCGTCATATTGAGGATGTCGTAGATGTTCTGTCCGTGGTACTTCACGTCGAGTACGACGTCTTTGAAGCGTTTGCCATGGCACGCCTCGCATTCCAGCACCAAGTCGGCCATGAACTGCATCTCCACAGTGACCGTGCCTTCGCCCTTGCATTCCTCGCAGCGGCCACCCTCGGTGTTGAAGGAGAAATAGGCGGCAGTGAATCCCATCTGTTTGGCGAGTTGTTGCGAGGCCATCAACTTGCGGATCTCATCGTAGGCGCCGAGGTAGGTCACGGGGTTGCTGCGTGTGGAGGTTCCGATAGGGTTCTGGTCCACAAACTCCACTTTCTTCACCATGTCGAGGTCTCCGCTCAGCCCTGCATACTGTCCTGGGGCGTCGCACACCTCATCGAGGTGGCGTTTCAGTGCGCGGTAGAGGATGTCGCGCACCAAGGTGGATTTGCCGCTGCCGCTGACACCCGTCACCACGGTCATCACATTGAGGGGTATTTTCACGTCGATGCCCTTGAGGTTGTTCTCTCGGGCTGACTTCACGAGAATATAGTTGTTCCAGGGGCGTCGGCTTTCCGGCACCTTGATTTCCTCAAGCCCCAACAGGTACTTCACCGTGTAGGATTTCGACGCTCCTTCGTCAGACGCGTTGTCTTTTGTTTGTGCGAGGCTGTCTTTGTCGAGTTGTCGGTAGTCGCCCTGCCACACCACCTGTCCGCCCAGTCGTCCGGCGTCGGGTCCGATGTCGATAATCATGTCGGCTTCGCGGATGATTTCCTCGTCGTGTTCCACCACGACCACGGTATTGCCCAGTTGTTGCAGTTCGCGCAGCACATGGATGAGGCGTTGGGTGTCGCGGCTGTGAAGTCCGATGCTTGGCTCGTCGAGGATATAAAGGCTGCCCACCAGACTGCTGCCCAGGCTGGTGGCGAGGTTGATGCGTTGACTCTCACCGCCCGACAGGGAGTTGCTTAGTCGGTTGAGCGTCAGGTAGCCCAGACCTACCTCGTCGAGGAAATGCAGTCGGTTCTTGATTTCGACCATGATGCGTCGGCTCACCTCTGTGTCGTGTTCGTTGAGTTCCAAGTGGTTGAAGAATGTGATGAGTTCGCTCACCGGCATATTCACCAACTCGGTGATGGCCCGTCCACCGACCTTCACGTAGGTGGCTTCCTTTTTCAGTCGTGTGCCATGACACATGGGACAGATGGTTTTGCCACGGAAACGACTCAGCATCACCCGGTACTGGATTTTGTATTGGTTGTCTTTCACCATCTGGAAGAACGAGTCGATGCACACTGATTCCCGGATGCGCTCGCCCGGCATGCCGTGCCATAGCACGTCTTTCTGTTCTTGCGTCAGGGCGTAGTAGGGGGTGAAGATGGGGAAGTTGTTGTATTGTTCTGCACGGCGTATGAACTCGTCTTTCCACTGTCCCATTTTCTCCCCTCGCCAGCAGATGACGCATCCGTCGTAGAGGCTGAGTTCTTGGTCGGGAATGACCAGTCGTTCGTCGATGCCCATCACCTTGCCGAAGCCTTCGCATTCGGGACAGGCTCCAACAGGCGAGTTGAAGGAGAAGAGGTGTTCGCTGGGTTCCTCGAAAGTCGTTCCGTCGGCTTCATAGCGGGTGGAGAAGACGTAGAGGTTGTCGGTGGGTGAGGGGTTGAGTTTCTCCTTGCCATCGCCTTTGCTCTGTGTCATGAATCGCAGCATGCACATGCCGTTGCCCTCGTAGAAAGCCGTTTCCACGGAGTCCATCAGTCGGTTGATGACAGCCTTTTCGGTAGAGACACTCATGCGATCGACCACAATGTTGATCAGGGGCGAGATATCCTCGTTCTTCTGATGCGTTGTCAGGTAGTCGTCGATGCGCTCGATTTCTCCATTGATCTCCAGTCGGCTGTATCCTTCCTTGATGTCCATTTCAAGTTGTTCCCTGAGGGTGCGGTTGCCATGGACCACGAGTGGTGCGAGCAGCACGAACTTGGTGCCAGGCTCCTGTGATGTCATGCAGTTGACCACATCCTCGATGGTATGTTTTTTCACTTCCTTGCCGCTCACGGGTGAGATGGTGTGTCCGACCTTGGCATAGAGCAGGCGCAGGTAGTCGTAGATCTCGGTCGATGTGCCTACAGTGGATCGCGGGTTGCGGCTGATGACTTTCTGCTCGATGGCGATAGCGGGTGGAATCCCTTTGATGTAGTCGCACTCAGGTTTGCCCATACGTCCGAGGAACTGTCGTGCATAGCTCGACAGGCTCTCCACATAGCGGCGCTGCCCTTCGGCGTACAAGGTGTCGAAAGCCAGCGACGACTTTCCACTTCCGCTCACGCCCGTAATCACGATGAAGCGGCCGCGGGGAATCTGCAAGTCGATGTTCTTCAGGTTGTTGACCCGCGCACCCTTAATCTGTATGTAGTTCTCTGGTTTTGGCATAGGTTAAATACTATATTCGGCAAAAATGAAAATCTTGTACCAACTTGTGTTCTAGTGGTTTTCTAAGAACTGCTTGTCACTTGTTCTCATAAAACTCTCTGTTGTTTCCTCGAATTAACGAATTTGATAATTCTAAAGAATCTCCACCCATTCATCGTTATAATTAATTTGTTGTAAAGTCGTTTCTAAATCGAGTTTAGGCGGTTGCTTGATTCTGAATTTTACCGCATTTTGAGGAACTTTAGTATGGATAGTGAATTGTGAACCGTGGGGTTGCCATGTAAAACATGTAAGGCCAGTTTCAATATCAATGCCTATAAGGTTCCCATTTGGGTTTTCTTCCCATCGATATTCACTAGCAACATATCGATGGTTTTCTTCTTCGAACAAAGTGTATGATAATAAGTCGTTAGAACGAATAAGTATAGAAGTACGAAGTGGATTGTAATAATCTTGTGCGATGTTCACTCTTTCGTTCCAGATGTTTAATACTGCACGGCCAGTTTTTTGAATATCTTCATGAGGATCATTAATACCGTAAGAGTAATCAGGAGAGCATCGTCCACTAATTAGTCGAATTTGGAAAGAACCATTATGTGGTTTGTCTTTTTTTACAGTCTTCATTGACCATGCCATCTTTTCATACACAACATCTGCAATGCCTACAGGAGATTGAAGATGATTTCCACCTATGGCCTCGGCGAAAATATTGCCCCAGTCATCACCAGTTAAATCTTTGTGTCCTACACAGAGCATATAGACAAGTTGTTTGCCAATGTTCTTAATGATATTATCTGGGATTTCATTGATAGGATATGGCTCATGCGTCAGCAACCGCTTTGAGTCCCTGAGTTTCGGATGTTTCATAATCTTTAGCTTTGATGATTTCATTAATTTTTTCTGCTACCATTCTTATCATAGGAATGGCAACGCTATTACCAGTTTGACGACGTATGTCTTGGTGAGTAACAACAATCTTATATTTTTCAGGAAAACCTTGCAAACGAAGTAGTTCTCGCGATGAAGGACGGCGTACCCCATTCACTAAAAGATAGTTATATGAGGCTCCCGTACGTAGTGCGCACGAATAGTCAAGGACGGAAATGTTTCCAGACTTATTCTCATGCCATATGGATGGATAAAAAATATTTTTCCCAATAGTTTTTTCACGTCTTTTTGATATGATATGTTCTGAAGCAAAAAGTGATGGGTCAACTTGATTATCTGGTTCCAAAATCTCTGATAAATCGTAGGGCTTGTAGGGGATATCAAATGAAAAAGAATCGTAGTCGGACTTGTCTTTGAATCCAACGATAATGACACGCTCACGCTTTTGGGGGAGTCCAAAGTCAAGAGCATTCAGAATCTGCCATTTTACGTGGTAGCCTAATTGTTCAAGATGTTCCAAAATGACTTTAAATGTGCGACCTTTATCATGACCCACTAATTGTTTGACATTTTCTAAAAGGATGTATGGTGTTTGATGGTATTTGAGAATACGTTCAATTTCGAAGAACATAGTACCTCGAGTATCAGCAAAACCTTGCATCTTACCGATGATTGAGAATGCTTGGCATGGGAAACCCGCTAAGAGAACATCGTGTTTTGGAATTTTGTTAGCAGGGATTTTAGTAATGTCACCAAAGGGTACTGTACCGAAGTTAGCAAAATATGTTTTACATGCTTTTGGATCCCATTCTGATGAGAAAAGGCATTGATATCCCAATTCATCGAAAGGAATACGGATTCCTCCAATACCAGCAAATAGATCAATAAATGAATGTTTGTATTTCTGGGGGCTAGGAAAGGGTACTTGATAGAATTCACCGAAAAGGTCAAATGACATCGGACTTTCTGCAAGTTGGCAAATTTGATCGTCTGTGAACTTCTTTGAAGGTATTTTGTGTTCCAAATAATCACGTATTAGGTTCAATAATTCTGTGTGGCGTTCTTGAATTTCATCGTCTGTGCCTTTAAAATTCGTATTATGGAGATAATGACTCAATGTCGCTATTTGTTCATTATAGGACGCCGGGCCATATATTTTCATGCCTTCCGATGTTGTTTCTTCAGGGAAGGATTCTAATTTTAAGTCTTCTTTTAAAGTGTTCTTATTCATTGATATCTGTAAATCTACAAAAAGATAATGAAAAAATAGTCAGGAGAAGAACTTCTATTCGCTTTTCTGAATTAGTGTTTCTCGAATCATTGAAAATAAGAATGTTGACTTTGCGAAGCATGAGGATGTAATTGACATTCACTACAACGCTTTCTTCAGAGCGTCGAGGTCGGCGTCGGTGGTGGCCCAACTGGTGACGAAACGGCAAATCATGTTGTCTTGGTCGTAGGGTCCCCAGTGGGTGAAGCAGACTTTCTTCTCCAGTGTCTTCACCTTCTTGTTGGGTATGACGACGAACTGCTGGTTGGTGGGCGAGTCGATGTAGAGTTGATACCCCTTGTTCTTGAGCATTTCCTTCAGCCGCATAGCCATGTCGATGGCGTGTCGGGAAATGCGTAGGTAGAGGTTGTCGGAGAAGAGGGCGTCGAACTGCACTCCAGTCAGACGACCTTTTGCGAGGAGAGCGCCGTGTCGCTTGATGATGGTGAAGAAATGCTTTGGAACGTTCTGATGTGTGAAGACCACAGCTTCTCCACAGAGTGCCCCCACCTTAGTACCGCCAATATAGAACACGTCGCAATGCTGGCAGAGCCAAGGCAGGGTGATGTCGGTAGATGCCGCCAGTCCGTATCCCATGCGTGCTCCGTCGATGAAGAAATGCAGTCCGAAGTCCTGGCATACTTGGTGGATGTCGGCGATCTCGTTGGCACTGTAGAGTGTGCCAAGTTCTGTTGGGAAGGAGATATAGACCATGCCGGGCTGTGCCAGATGCTCTGTGCTCTCGTCGTTGACAAACCAGTCCATATACGCCCTCAAGTCGGCGGCCAGAAGTTTTCCATCATGGTCTTTGAGTGCAATCACCTTATGTCCGCTGGCTTCCACCGCTCCAGCCTCGTGGATGCTGATGTGTCCGGTCTCCACTGTGACCACAGCTTCGTAGCTTTGCAGCATACCGTCGATGACGGTGGCGTTGGTCTGCGTACCCCCCGTCAGGAAAAACACCTGTGCGTCGGGGCAGTTGCACGCCTGTTTGATTTTCTCCTTGGCAGTTTGGCTGTAGGAGTCGAAGCCGTAGGTTTGCGTGATTTCGTCGTTGGTTCTCACAAGGTGCTCAATCACCATTGGATGAGCCCCGTTGTTATAGTCGCTTTCAAAATATATCATGTCTGTTTGTTGGTTGCTTGGTGGTTGGTTATTCACTGCGTTTTATTGCTGAAAACTATTTGAAGAAATGATTTCACGGTAGATGCCATTGGCAATTCTGACATTGTTGCCTATTTCTCGTTTGATCAGTCCCAAATCCACTACATATTGGATGTCGTCAGATGGAATAAGACCATCAACAGGTTTCTCGCTATTAGCCAGAATGGGTTCTATGACGTGTTTGACTCGTGGCTCTTTCAGCTTGTCGATTAATATGTCGATATGTGTGTCGCGACGGTAGATGATTCTCTCTTGCGCCCGATAGATCATTTCTGGAATGATACGTACGTTGCGGTCACGGTTCTCTTTCATTTTCATGGTAACCTCATAACCCAAGGCATTGACTAACCATGGCTGGCCTTCTGTCGCCTCCCAGATCATGGGGAAACATGCCTCGTCAAACTCTTGACCCGTGTCCTGGGTGTGTTGCATGTAGAGTTCATGTATCTCCTCTTTTGTCATATTCCCAAGACGTAGTGATTCCGACTTGATGTTAAAAGCCGAGCCACCGGTAACAATATCTTGATTGGACAAAACTATTCGATAGTCCCTCACATCCCTCACTCCACATAAGACGATGCTGAGAGGGAAGTGTTTTGGACGATTGGGATATCCGGAACGTATCTGGCGAAGGACGCTGACAAGTGAATCACCCACTAAGGAGTCAATTTCATCAATCAGCAGAACTAAAGGTTTGTGCAAACGGGTGCTGAGTCTGGAAAGGAAACCAGTGAGCATGACCCCAGGCTCCATGTCTTTTACCTCGTCTTTTGTCTTTTGGGCAATGTCATCATCGAAAAGTATATGAGATTCGTCGCAAATCCTTTGGCAGATGCCTTTGATGACTGCGCCAACGTCGTTTCGGGCAGCCTGACCAGATTCTACATTGACATAAATGGACTGATATTTTCCTTGAGCGTTCAGAAAGTCACGAAGTGACAACAGGCAGGTGGTTTTTCCTGTCTGACGAGGGGCGTGCATCACAAAATATTTGCGTTGCCCTATGAGCATCAGTACTTCATCAAGATCAAAGCGCTTCAAGGGATCTATGAAGTAGTGAATGTCCTTCTGAATAGGTCCAGCAGTATTGAAGAATCTCTCCATCGTTAAGTCGTGATTAAATAGATTACAAAGTTACGATTAAGTGAGCAAAAAAACAAGCATGCTTGGTTTTTTTCGAGTGTGAGTGACTTTTTGCATCATACATTTGCGTCTTGGCGTAAAAGATGGATTGATGGGGATGTGTTGATGTGTGGGATGGCCGCCATGCTATGGCGGCTTACCTAACAGCCTTTCGGGAAATTGCACCGCCCTTGTGTAACAAGCAAGTGTAAACACTGACCTTGAAAAGGTAGGCAAATAATTCCGACAGTAAAGATGATGGTATAGTTTCAAACAACAATGCTTTAAGCAAGAAAATGCATGAAATGTTTTGTTTTTATATATAATAATATTACTTTTGCAATGTAGAATAGCGTATAACATCCAATTTCAAATTATTGACATCTT
>CAMOWU010000109.1 GCA_946628545.1 uncultured Bacteroides sp.
TTGAGGGGTTGGCAAGAATATCTGCCTTTCAATAGTGCAAATATAGATAAAAAAACAAATATATATGTTAACTGACATCAATTTTTTTATTCAACTTTCTATCATGTCTTTTTGTTAATATCCGGAACTCTATTCCTGATTTTCCGATGCGAAACCAGGCGAATATGCCTTCGCCATTCGCAATCCTGAAGTTGAAGAAGAACTCAAGCAGACAAGTCAAGGTTTCGACATATCAGTCTTGACGCAAGGTGCATTCTTCTTCACGATCAAGTAATAATGCAAATAGTCAAAAATAATCCAAATGCTTTGCCATCGATTCAAGCAATATCGACAAAAGCGGAAAGTACATTCCGGACGTGGGCATTTTATGGTCTGGCTGTGCTTCTGCCGCCGGGCATGGGTTGAAGATTCTTGACATTGACATGATCGATGTGGACGGGATATGGATGCAGTACACTGGAAGGTTGTTTAGACGGTGGATACGGCCAAGGTAGGCCTACTTCCCAATATATTGTATTGCAGGAATGTAGAACCCCAACTTGCATACGTCTCGAAGGCTGCTTATGCTGTTTCCAGTTCATCTTGGAGAATAGAAATGTGCAAGCAGTCTTCTATCTTTGACATTGTTTCAAGAGAAAGGTTCTCCTGACCTTTCAGTACCTTAGAGACATATTGCTGGCTGCATGCCATCAGTTCGGCCAACTGTTTCTGGGTCATGCCAAGTTCATCCATCTTCTCAAGCATCTTTATAGCAATGCGCTGGGAGTGACGCAACCACGATTTGTTTTGCTGCCTCCACTCTGCTCTTTCCCTCCATTTTGAAGGTGTCGGTGACTGATGTTCTTTCAGTCGTGCAATTACATCCTTTTTCATATATACCTCCTTTTTCTGTATTTTCCACTGCTCAAAAAGCAGGTAGAGAGCATTTTCCATGCAGTTGTCATATTTGACTGCCCACAACCTACCATCCTCTGTTATGCTATCATAAGTCATCATTCGATTCTTTTTAGACTGCAAAGATAAACAATCTATCCAAACAAAACAACTTTTAGGTTGTATTTCTTTGTTGTTTCGTGATCTTTTTTCAGTTATATAAGCAGCCCAAACTGCAGAACAGATGATGATGCCGCTCTGAGTAAGGATAGATTACATAATATGCTTGATTGAATGCTTGCGAGGAAAATAGCCAATAGGAATTTTCATAGTTGATACTTTTTTTACCCTTTCTACGAAGAAACTGGCGCAATTCTTTCTCTCCAATGGTTTGTATTCTCCGAATTTTATCTAAATTTGTATTTGCTAACAGCAAAAAACGTATTTCTGACTTATGGCAGCACCCAAATTTATCATCACAATGGATGGCTATTTCCGTCTTGGAATGGTCGGTATGCACAAGGACTTGCTCCAGCCCAACGACCAATGCATAGGTGGGGGATTCTATGAGTTCGACTTCGTGTCCAACCGTATCATCCTCGACCGCAGTTCCTTAGACTTCGGCCGTCCCAAATGGCACTTGCTCGACCGTCTGTGTGTTCCATCCGTCTATCGGGGCTTGAGCATCGTTTACCGCTACGACGATGACTTCCACGAAGATTTCAACGTCAGCCAAGAACTGAAGTTGGAATACTACGATTGAAGGATTGGGCGGCAAGGTTGATGCCGTGTCTATGTGAGAAACATAAAGAAGTGAAAAAGCCTTAGTAGGAGACGCCGAGATAGTCTTGCAGCCCTCAAGAGGTAAGAATAATAAATGATGAATTGGATTGTTTTGATTATTGCAGGACTGTGTGAAGTGGGATTCACATATTGTCTTGGTCGGGCGAAAGGAATGGCAGGAACAGAATGGTGGACATGGATTGCCCTGTTTGCCCTGCTCTATGTATTGAGTGCCGTGCTCCTTGCCAAGGCGACGCAGACCATACCTATAGGAACGGCTTACCCCGTATGGACGGGCATAGGTGCTGTGGGAGCCGTGGTGGTCGGAATATTTGTTTTCAAGGAGCCAGCCACGTTCTGGAGATTGTTTTTCCTGACCACACTCATCGGGTCGATTATCGGACTAAAAACATTATCGTAGAAATGGAAGAGTTTAGAGCAATGAGGCGCAAGCGCCAACAACTGTCGGAGGACGAGAGCGTAGAGATATTGAGGAAAGCCACTTCGGGCACTTTGGCGCTGCTTGGCGACAATGGCTACCCCTATGCCGTCCCCATCAGTTATGTCTATGCCGATGGCAAACTGTATTTCCACAGTGCACTGAGCGGGCATAAGGTGGATGCCATACGGGGATGCGACAAGGCTTCGTTCTGTGTCATAGAGAAGGATGAGGTGCATCCAGAGAAGTACACCACATTCTTCCGCAGTGTGATCGCCTTCGGCAGAGTACATATCATTGAGGATGAACAAGAGAAATGGCAAACCGCAAGAATGTTGGGCAACCGCTACAATCCCAACCAGGAGGAAGCCTTGCAGAAGGAAATGGCGGGTGGGCTGAATCGGATGTTGATGATCCGCTTCGACATCGAGCATCTCACTGGCAAAGAAGCCATAGAACTGATGAGGCGTGGGCATCAATGACCATCATTCCCACATGGATAATTCACTCTCAAGCAACACCTGAGTATGGCTCTCAGCATCAGTAAGTTACAAGTCTCTATAAGAGTGGAAAAACTTAATGTTTTATTCGTGTGAACGGAGAATTTATAGATAGGCCCCTTAATTGTTTATGTTATAAATGTTTGTTTTTTCGCGAATAATTTGTATCTTTGTCGGCGTAAACGATAACATGTTAGAATTATGACAGCAATACAGTTGAATGCGGAATTGTTCCGCACCATGGGAGAAATTGCGGACGACCAGACCCTGATGGCCAAGCTGCTGAAATATGCCAAGAAACTGGCTGCAACCAAGAAGGCTGACCCGACCCTGATGACGGAGGAGGAGTTCTTCGCCAAGCTTGAGCGCGGCGAGGAGGAATATAGGCAGGGAAAGACATACAGGATGCTTCCAGGTGAGAGTCTGGACGATTTTTTGACACGAATTGGCTGAAATGTATAATATCGACTATACGCAAGAGGCCATCAACGACCTTAAGTGGCTGCAGAAGAATGAACCAAAGGTCTTTGAGAAGGCGCGTCGTTTCATCGCCGAATTGGCTGAGCATCCCAAGACGGGGTTGGGACATCCTGAACCTTTGAAGGGCAAGCCTGAGGGACGATGGAGTCGCGAACTCACAAAGAAGCACCGCTTGGTATATCGTATCTTTGAGACCGAGGTTCTTGTACTTGTGCTCTCGGCCTACGGGCATTACGATGACAAGTAGTCCTTCTACAATTATAAGCAAACACCGTTTGTGTCTTATATACATCATTCATGCGGAATTCTCAATCTCTTCGGGGCGTTAAATCTTCTTAACCGCATGATGGATGTCGATGAACTCATGAAAGACTTTGCAGCAATAGATTTTGAGACGGCCAATAACGAGCGCAGCAGTGTTTGCTCGGTCGGGATTGTCATTGTGAGGAACGGAGAGATTGTGGATTCGTTCTACTCCTTGATTCAGCCTGAGCCAAACTACTACAACTACTGGTGCAGCCAGGTGCATGGACTCTGCCAGCAAGACACCGACTCTGCGCCGGTGTTTCCCAAAGTGTGGGCGCAAATAGAGCCGCTCATCCAGGGGCTGCCTCTCGTGGCGCACAACCGGCCTTTCGACGAAAGCTGTCTGAAGGCCGTTTTCAGGGTGTATCAGATGGATTATCCCGACTACGAGTTCTACGACACGCTGTGTGTCGCGCGCCGAAAGTTCCGCTATTTGCCCAACCACCAGTTGCAAACGGTTGCGGCGGAGTGTGGCTATCATCTCGAAAACCATCACCATGCTTTGGCTGATGCCGAAGCATGCGCCTGGATTGCGAGAGAAATCCTTTGACCAACTTCAACTTTTGTGTTCAGGAAGAGCAACTTCTACAAGATGAAATCATGAAATGGACAGTACTGACAGATAACCGAACGAACGACCCGACTTTGGCAACGGAGCATGGACTGTCGATCCTCTTAGAGACGGACAGACACAGCATCCTGCTCGATACTGGTGCCACCGATGTCTTCATCCAGAACGCACGGACACTGGGCGTTGATCTCAGCAAGATTGACTACGTGTTCATCTCCCATGGGCATAGCGACCATGCGGGAGGCTTGCGCCATCTCATGTCCGTCAACGACCGCGCTAAGGTCATTGTCTCGCCACGGGCGCTCAGTGGCAGGTTCTTCTCCAAGCGTCTGTCTCTGCATAGCATCACGGCAGAGTGGCCCGAGATACCAGCGGAACGACTGCTGGCCATCGACCAAAGCGCAGAGATTGCTGATGGACTCTTCGTGATAGCGAATATTCCGCAGGTTCACCCAGTGCCGAAAGGCAACAGACACCTCTTTATGGAAGACGACCTTGGCGAGTGCGCGCATGATGATTTCCGGCATGAACTGGCTCTTTACGCCGATGGCTTGCTTTTCACAGGTTGCGCCCATAGCGGTCTGGAGAACATCCTTTCTGCCTGTCCTTATCCCATAAAGACTGTTGTGGGTGGCTTCCATCTGCTCGATCATCACGAGACGGAAGAGGAACTGAAGGACTTGGCCGCTCGACTGATGGAAAAGTATCCCGACACCACTTTCTACACCAGTCATTGCACTGGCGACCAGGTCTTTCCAACGCTGCACAGCGTGATGGCCGACCATCTTCATGCCTTTTCATGCGGAACCCAGATTGAAGATGAGGCTTTGAAGCCGACAAGCCAGCCGACAACCCCTGCTGGCGACAACGTGGAGATTCGTGCGGCAACTCGGGCGCAGGCAGCGGAAATCGCCCAACTGATCATGATGGCGATGACCGACGATTGCTGTCTGCATTTCTGTGGGGTGGGGTATGGCCTGAAGGACTTCCAGAAGATGATGACCGCATTGGTGGAGCGCGAGGATTCGCAGTATAGCTACCGGAATACTTTGGTGGCAATGGCCGACAAGAAAGTGGTGGGCATCGCTGTCAGCTACGATGGAGGACAACTGCATGAACTCCGACGGGCTTTCATCCAGGCAGCCAAGACGTGCATAGGCAAGGACCATTCGGGTATGGACGACGAAACACAGGCGGGCGAACTGTATCTCGACTCGTTGGCTGTATGGCCCGCATACCGTCGGAAAGGCATTGCCCAGCGTCTTTTGAGGTGCACCAAGGAGAAAGCCGACAGGATGGGGTTGCCCTGTGTGGGATTGCTGGTGGATCAGGGAAACCCCGCAGGCGAGGCACTCTATGCTTCTGTCGGTTTCCGCTATGCCAACGACAGCCATTGGGGTGGTCATCCGATGCGACATCTGGTCTTGTGATCGATGACCTGCATGGTGGCATCAATCAGATAGCAATGACGAAGCCCCGGCTTGCGGATTCGCATGCCGAGGCTTTGGTAATATAGGAGTGCCCAGTAGGAGGTTCGGCATTCCTGCCGAACATTACAGCGCTGGACGCGATTGTGCGGCAGGAATGCCGCACCTCCTACTTGGTCGCTTCGCTCAAAATTACCGAAAAATTTGATTCAAAATTATCGAAAAGATTTTTCCTAAAATTTTCCTAAATAATTTTCCTATAATTTTGATTCAAAATTATCGAAAAGATTTTTCCTAAAATTTTTCTAAATAATTTTCCTATAATTTTGAGCGCAGCGACCCTAAGTGTTCGCTATTGTGCGGCAGGAATGCCGCACCTCCTATTTTTGTGGGTTTCGTATTTTAAAAACTTAGGGTAAACTTTGCTGAAAAACGCCATAAAATCCTTAAATTTGCATTTTCAATAGGAGGTGCGGCATTCCTGCCGCACAATATATAAAGGGGGCTTCTATAAATTCCCCGTTCATCGAATTATTAATCATAAAAAAAGGGCGATATGAACTCTTCCGTATTTTTTTGTCTTTCTTTGCATCTAGCTGCTTGTCATTCGGTCACAATGCCCGCATTGCTCCCTCATTCCGCACAGCCATCTGCTAAAGAAATCCTTCAAAAAATCTCGAAAGACAATTTATAGAAGCCCCCTAAAACGTATAGCGAATACTAAAATAAAAGAAATCAACATGAAGATATTCCGACTATTGACTGTATGCCTCTTGATAGGGGGTGCAGTGGAGATGAAAGCTCAGTTCGGTCCGCAGAAGGACATGGACAGCAAGTATGCAACGGAGTTGATCAAGCAAGGCACAAAAGCCCCCGACTTCAAGATGCAGACACCCGAAGGGAAGAAAGTGCAGTTCTCTAAACTGGCTAAGGGTAAGACGGTGGTGCTCGATTTTTGGGCGTCGTGGTGCCCCGACTGCCGAAAAGACGCTCCCGAAGTGGTGCGTATGTATCAGACTTACAAACCCTACGGCATAGAGTTCGTCGGCATATCTATGGACACCGATGTGGAGGCATGGAAACGAGCGATTGAAAAATATGGCATCACCTATCCGCAGTTGAGCGAGTTGAAGAAATTCAAAGAGACCGACATCGCCAAAGCCTACGGAGTGAATTGGATCCCGTCGATGGTGGTGGTTGGTCCCGATGGTCAGGTGAAGCTTTCCACCGTACTGACCTACAAGGTGGATAAATATCTCAAGGAACTGACAACTGGTGCATGGACGCATCAGGATCATGGCGAACGGATCACCATCGACGGTGATCACGGTAAGCTCGCCGCCTATCTGCAAAAGCCAGAGCTCGTGCAAGGACAGAAGTGTCCGATGGTCGTCTTCTGCCACGGATTCAGCGGACGCAAGGAGGGTGCCCTCTTTGAATTGATTGCCGACACGCTGCAGGCCCATGGCATCGCCTCCATTCGTTTCGATTTCAACGGACATGGCGAGAGCGAAGGTGAGTTCAAGGACATGACCGTGCCCAACGAGATAGAGGATGCCAAGAAGGTGGTGGAATACGTGCGCGATTTGCGTTATGTGAGCGATGTGGCTATTGTCGGTCACTCCCAGGGAGGTGTGGTCGCCGCCATGACGGCTGGTCAACTGAGTGAAGCCCTTGGCGAGCCTGCCTTCAAGGCTGTGGCGTTGATGGCTCCTGCCGCCGTCCTGCGCGAGGATGCCATACGAGGCAATACGATGGGCAAGACTTACGACCCGTTCGATCCTGGAGAGTACGTGGAGCTACACAATGGTTTGAAACTGGGAGGCGACTACATCCGCACGGCTTTCTCGCTTCCCATCTACGAGACGGCAGCCAAATACCAGGGCGACGCCTTGATTGTGCACGGAAATGCCGACAAGGTGGTGCCTTATACCTACGGCGAGCGGTTCCACCAGATCTGGCCCAAGAGCGAACTGATCATCCAGGAATATTTCGACCACGGCTTCTCGCAGAATATCTACCGCACCACTGATATCGTTGCGAAGTATCTGATGGATCGCCTTTTGTGACTCAAGGAAACACAAGCCATGATTCTTCTACACAAAAAATCCTTTGGCGAACTGACCGTGGACGAACTCTACGAGCTCCTGAGAGTGCGTAGTGAGGTTTTTGTTGTCGAGCAGAATTGCGTCTATCAGGATATGGACGGCGACGACCAGCCATCCATCCACCTGTGGCTGACCGACAACGACAAAGTAGTTGCCTTGGCCCGTGTGTGCCCTGCCGGTACCCACTTGAAGGAGATCTCCATTGGCAGGGTCATCACGACCGAACGAGGCAAAGGCTATGGCAAGCAAATCATGCTCCACGCCATTGACGCCGCCATTGAACACTTCGGTGCGACGCTCATAGACATTGAGGCGCAAGAATACGCCAGAGGGTTCTATGAGAGCGTAGGCTTCAAGCAGTCGTCCGGCACCTTCATGCTCGATGGCATTCCCCACATCAAAATGACTTGGAGTATAAATGAATTCAAGTTTCTCAAATAAGAAGTCGGCCTGAAAGGCAATATCAATTACCCAGGGCAACTCAAATGAAAAGTCGGCCTGAAAGGCCAATATCTCTTAGTCTAGGGCAACGCCCTGGGGATATATAAGACCAACAAAAGGCGCCCTGCAAACTACATCAAACCCACGGTGATGCCCTGGACTATAGGAAGGTTGCCCCTTTGGGGCGCACTAACTAAAGTTGAATATTTAAAATATTATTGCTTATGAAAAGAATCGTATCGGCAATTATCTTTTCTTGCCTCACATTGTTGCTGATGGCACAGAATGGAATAAAAGTGAACTTCAAAGGTTCCAAGCCCACTGTCACGGATTTTGCGTGGGCCGCATTTCCCTCGTTGAACTACGAAGACGAGGAAGAGAGTGGAGACCGTCCATGGAGAGCATTGCAGAATGCGATGGAACGCCATCGAAAAGGTCTTCCACAAGAGGAAGACGAGACGTTGACCATCGACACCAAAAACGGATACATCCTTTTTGAGCGGACCAGAAATGAATACGTAGATTATGTATTCAGACTGGAAGTGTGTTTCTGGAACGAGTCGGACGGAAGACACAAACTGATCGCTTTCAATGACATGGCATCTTACGTAGATGGCAAGCCAAGCATAACCGAAGTGAGCAACTTCCTTTTCTATCGTTACGACAATGCCACGAAACGTATGGTAGGTTGCGAACCTCCTGGTTTCGAAATTGACTATAGTGGCACATACGAACTGCCACGTTCCGGCAAGGACATCGTTTTCAACAAATATGATGAAGACGGATCTACTCAGCAGATCACATTAAAGTGGAATGGAAAGCAATTCAAGTACTAATCTGCCCAAGTAGGAGGTGCGGCATTCCTGCCGCACAAACAAACGTTCAAAGCTGTTCTATGATTCGGTCGTTGATGGTCGCTACGCTCAAAATTGCCGAAAAATTTGAATTAAAATTATTGAAAGTAGATTTGGTGGAGATTTTTCTTAAAATTTTCCTAAATAATTTTTCTATAATTTTGAGCGCAGCGACCCCAGAGGTGTATAGGTTACGTTCAATGGGGTTCAGTATAGTTCGGCAGGAATGCCGAACCTCCTATAAATAGAATGAATTGATGAAAACTTTTGTGGATTATTTCAAGAAAATGCAGGAGCGCAATGGAGCGATTGGTTGTATTCACTCATGTCCTGAACTGATGGAGTGTGTGCAGCAGATAGGCTTCCTTCCTCTTCTGGAGAGCGGCATTCAAGGCTATTCCGCTGAGAGACTGATGGCCGAGGAATGTCGTTTCACTCAGTTTGACGATGGCTCCTGGGAGTGGCCCCTGTGGCAGTGGAAAGGATCTGTGGTGCGTGATGGCGGTTGCGTCTATGGCAAGTTCTTTGCAGGCAAGGCGGGTTTTATCAGTCGTCAGTGGTGGCCCGACTTCTACAACTGGCGCCGAAGCCAGCATCCCGTACCCGAGGAAGGCAGTATTGAGGACAGCATTCTCACTACCCTTCGTGAGCATGGCAGCATGATCACCCGCGAGTTGCGTGCAGCGTGCGACTTCACGGGAAAGAACATGCGCTCGAAGTTCGATGCCTATGTCAGTCGCTTGCAGATGGGTACTTACATCGTGACCGAGGATTTTGTCTATCCCGTGGATAAACACGGACGGGAGTATGGCTTCGGATGGTCGCTGCTCACCACCCCTGAGCGGTTGTTGGGTAAGGAAGCCTGCCTGATTCATGAGCAAGATGCACCCCGTAGTCTTAGCGAACGAACGCCAGAGGAATCTTTCGACCGTATCGTCAAGCATCTTTCCAGCCTGCTACCAAAGGCCAACGAGAAACAAATCAAAAAAATTGATAAAATGAGTTAGGAGGTGCGGCATTCCTGCCGCACAAACAAACGTTCCAGACTGTTCTATGATTCGGTCGTTGAGGGTCGCTTCGCTCAAAATTACCGAAAAATTTGATTCAAAATTATAAAAAATGGTTCTAAAAGATATTTCTTAAAATTTTCCTAAATAATTTTTCTATAATTTTGAGCGAAGCGACCTATAGGTTACGTTCAATGGTGTTCGCTATTGTGCGGCAGGAATGCCGCACCTCCTAATTGTAATTAGCGGGGCGACTATTAATGATCCCCCTGCAGAATAACCATAAAAAAACAATGATACGACTCACACCCGACAACGGCATACCTCGCCATATCCTGCTGATGATGGCCACAATGGCGGCTTTCACGGTGGCTAACCTATACTACAACCAGCCTCTGCTCGACATGATTTGCCATGACACGGGCATCTCACAAGTGCAGGCCAACATGATCACCGTCATCACCCAGATCGGTTATGCACTCGGACTCTTTTTCGTGGTTCCCCTTGCCGATATGGTGCCTGTGCGGCGTATTGTGGTGATGGGAATGTCGTTGGCTGCCGCTTCCGCGATTGTGATAGGTGTTGCAGGCAATGTCTGGCTCTTATGGGGAGCGTCGCTCACCTTAGGTCTTTCATCCATCATGCCACAACTGTTCATCCCGATGGCCACGCTTTACTCGCGTCCGGAAAACAAGACCAGGAACTTGGGCTATTTGGCTTCTGGCATCATGACGGGTATTGTCTCTGCACGTGCGGTCAGCGGTTATGTTGGCGAGTGGTTCGGATGGCGGACTATGTTCTTCATTGTGGCAGTAGTGATGCTCTTGGGGATGCTTGTCTCTCTGAAGATGATGCCACAGGTGAATCAGACCTTTCATGGCTCATACCGTCAACTCATGCGGACGGTGGGCAGCATCTTCATGTCCAATCCGCGTATTCGCCTTTATTCTTTTCGTCCAGCCATGTGTTTTGCCAGTATGATGTGCATCTGGTCGTGCATGGCTTTCCATCTGGCTGGTGACCCCTTCCATGCGGGCAGCGATGTGGTGGGCATGCTGGGACTGTGTGGTGTGGCAGGAGCCCTTGCCGCCAGTGGCGTCGGGAAGATTGTCCCGAAGGTGGGCATTCATCGGATGTCGGTCGTAGGCGGTTGGCTGCAGGTCGCGGCTTGGCTCACGGCATGGCTTTGGGGCGACAGTTATGCAGGACTCATCGTCGCCATCATCGTCGCCGATATTGGTGCGCAGTGTCTGCAAGTCAGCAACCAAAGTGCCACCCTGCGGCAGTTGCCCGAGGCGACAAACAGGGTGAACACCATCTTCATGACTATCTTTTTCATCGGCGGCAGTTTGGGCACCTTTTTCTCAGGTCTTGGTTGGAGCCATTCAGGTTGGAACGGTGTCTGCATCGTCGGTGAGTGTTTTGCCTCAGCCACTCTTCTGCTGTCTCTCTACGAGCGGTTCAACGCCAGACCCTGAAAGGGTCGCCCATCACCCACTTATGACATTCCCTTCGACGTCAGGGGGAAAAACGGCCTGAAAGGCCAATATCCATCAGCCCAGGGCAACGCCCTGGGTATATATAAAAACCAACAAAAAGTGCCCTGCATGAAAAAAGGTTGTGGTTGTTTGCTGGGATTGATCATCATCTTAGCAATTG
>CAMOWU010000110.1 GCA_946628545.1 uncultured Bacteroides sp.
ATATTATGAATAAGGAATTAAGATTATTTTTTCTTTTATCAGGAGGATTATTCCTATCAACTTCAGCCTCTGCCCGTGTGGCAGCGGACATCAACAACATCCCCCCCATCGACAATCCCGCGGAGACCGAAATAGCAGCCAACGACACCAGCCGAGTGGTGGATGTGGACGAGGTGGTGGTAGTGGCTCAGCCTCGCGACCAGTTCCTGCTGAGACAACAGCCAGTGAGCAGCAGCATGTTCGACGCCAACGACATCTTCTCACTCAACGCCCGCGACCTGCGCGACCTCTCGCTCTTCACCCCCTCTTTCGTCATGCCCAACTACGGCTCACGATACACCTCATCGTTCTACGTCCGTGGCATCGGATCTCGAGTGAACAGCCCCGCCATCGGCATGTATGTTGACGGGTTGCCCATCCTGAGCAAGAGCCAGTTGAACTTCCACAGCTACGAGACTGCCCGTGTGGATATCCTCCGCGGACCACAGGCCACACTCTACGGCATCAACAGCGAGGGAGGCTTGATCCGCATCTACAGCAAGAACCCGATGGACTACCAAGGCACAGACATCAACGTGGGCATGGGCTCACGCATGTACCGGAACGTGGAGGCAGCCCATTACAACAAGGTGAACGACCAATTCGCTTTCTCCCTCGCAGGGTTCTACTCTGGGCAGAACGGATTCTTCCACAACTCGACGACAGGCAACCGCGCCGACATCTTCAACGAGGCAGGCGGCAAACTGCGCCTGGTCTTCCAGCCTACCCAGCGCCTGAACTTCGACTTCATCGCCGACTACCAGTGGGTACGCCAGACGGCATTCCCATACGGCGAACTCGATATGGAAACACAGAAAGCCGCATCGCCTTCGACCAACCTCGACGGCAAGTACCACCGACAGATGCTCAACACTGGACTCAACATCAAGTACGAGGGCAATGGTTATGAACTCTTCTCAACCACCAGCTACCAGCACCTGAACGACTATATGCTGATGGATATCGACTACCTGCCGACAGACAACATGCACCTGACACAAGACCAGTTGCAAAACGCACTGACGCAGGAACTCATCGTCAAGACTGGAGGCAACCGCCGCTGGCGCACCTCCTCTGGTGTCTTCGGCAGCTACATGTGGCAGCGCACCGACGCCCCCGTCTATTTCGACAAGGGTTTCAACGACAATCTCTCACAGACCATCCACGACGCTGCCTACTACCCGATGGTGGAAGCCATGGCCAAGAGAATGGAGGAACGCATGGGACATGAGGAAGCCATGGAATGGGCACGCAACCTGGTGGAGAGCCAAGGCGGAGTGCACATCGACATGGAGATAGGCGACGTGCCTGGACTCTTCCACACCCCACAGGGCAACCTGGGCGTTTTTCATGAGTCGAACATCGACATCACCGACCGTCTGACTGCCACTGCCGGCCTGCGCTTCGACCTCTCATACGCCAAAATCGACTATCAGACCAGCGCTTGGGCTGCCATCGACATGAGTGTGATGGGCACCAACGTGAAAGCCAACGCCTTGTCGGAACTCAACCACGATGAAAGCGACACCTACAAGCAGTGGCTGCCCAAGTTCGGACTCACCTACCGACTCGACAAGCATGGCAGCAATGTCTATGCCACTGTGTCGAAAGGCTACCGCGCAGGTGGATTCAACATCCAGATGTTCAGCGACATCCTGCAAAAGGAGGTCAACGACCCAAGACTGAAGTCCGCTCGCCAGGACACCGAGATCATCGTGGAGCACGACGAAAAGGCCTACGACAATATCCGCAACACCATCGCCTACAAACCCGAGGAGAGCTGGAACTATGAGTTCGGTACCCACCTCAACCTCTTCAACAACCGCCTCCACCTCGACTTATCAGGCTTCTACATGCAAATCCGCAACCAGCAACTGAGCGTGATGGCTGGCGACTACGGATTCGGACGCATGATGGTGAACGCTGGCAAGAGCTACAGCTGCGGTGTGGAACTGAGCCTTCGTGGCAACGCCTTCGACAACCACCTGAACTGGAACGTGAACTACGGCTACACCCGTGCCGTCTTCAAGGAATATACCGACAGTCTGGCCACTGGCGAGGAAATCAGCTACAAGGACAAGAGGGTGCCTTTCGTTCCAGAGCACACGATCGGAGCCAACGCCGACTACCGCTTCGACTTCAACGGAGCCATGCGCAGTCTTACCTTGGGTGCCAATGTGAGCATGCAGGGCAAGACTTACTGGGACGAAGCCAACACCTTCGGACAGAAGTTCTATGCCGTGATGGGTGCGCATGCCAAGGCCGACTTCGGCATGGTGGCAGTGAACCTGTGGGCAAGGAACCTCACCAACACCAACTACAACACCTTCGCCCTGCTCAACGATGCCACAGGCAGCCACTTCGCCCAGCGAGGCAACCCCTTCCAGATGGGTGTGGATGTGAGCCTCCACTTCTAAGGACACTCAAGCCCATACGTGCTTTTGACTTCTTGGCGTTTTATCGCAGCAAAGACATACTAAAAGTGGGTGCGCTCAGCAGTTGAGCGCACCCACAGTTTTTTTTAGGAATGTCCCTCTTGAGAGTAACTGCTCAGCCAAATTCTTTTGGGGTCGCTACGCTCAAATATTGGAGCAGTGAGAGCAGAGCTCAAGAAAATGGTTTTTATTCACACAGCATACCATTCCACTTTTCCCGCTTCGTAAATCTCAGGTAATACAGTCTTCCCCAACATTTTCTCTATAACAGACTGTGGTACTACATACTCCCGTGAACAGTTCCTTTCAAGAAGCGTCATCCAGTCTGTTTCAAGATAAACAATACGGACGTGTGCGTGATAGGTCTCAAAGAGACTAATTAGCGACTCTCGTAATTGAGCAGTGATATTGGTGGCATTCCAAACAAAAGGCTGGTGCCAGCGAAGATATACCTTGGCTTGCTCGCGGGCGATGTTGGCCACAAGTCCTTGTTCCTCGGACGGCTGGATTTTATTTGCTCGGCGGATATCGTCGAGCGAGATAACGGGAATCTCTGGCAGATAGTTATGAATCCAAGTATCCTTCCCTGTTCCGGGCAATCCGCTCATCAAGACTACCTCACCCCATGTGTCGTCATACAACTCCTGTTCCTTCCACACATCACGTCCTGAGAGAAAAACCCTTCGGGTATGTGGCGAGGGAAAAGTGTAGCACCCATCGAAGCAGCCTTCTTCTTTAGCCAATTCCTCGCACAACGCAATCTTGTCCAATACTTCCTGCTGGTCAGCGCAATTGCGTCCTAACGCATCAGCCTTGCAGAGGGTGCACAGCATCTTGATGGAGAAATCCGGTACAAGAAGTCCGTCTGCCGCCATGCGGTGCAACAACATCTGCGGGCGTTTCTGCTCTATGGCGAATGGAGGAAAGGAATGGTAGCGGATGAGGAGGCAGACCGCCTCGCGCACTTCCATCAGTTCTTTCTTTCCACAAACTCCGTAGTCTTTCCACAGTAGTTCGCGAGCCATCCTGCTGCCCGTCGGTGCATGATGTGGTGAGTGCCAGTCACCGTCAGTGAACACCGTGGTGGGAATCTTGCCGATATCGTGAAGCAAGGCCGCGATGTTGAGGATATGCTGCTGACGCTCATCCATTTCGTTGTATTCGGGCAATCCTTTCAGGGCATCACACACCAACAGGGTATGGATGTACGCATCCCCCTCGGCATGATACACCTGCGACTGCTGGCATTGGCGCAAGCGTTGAACGTATCGGCCAAGTACTGTCGATTCTATGTGACTCCATTCTATCATCTAAAAAAAATTGCGATTAAGCGAATGCAGACCAATCATGATTGAAGTATTCTGATTGTGAGTAATTTATCTAAACAGTTCATCTATTGTCCCTATCATCCTGTTGGGCACTATGGAGCGGTCGAGCCAGTGTGTCTGTGATTCTTCTACTGTCTGCAGGAACGAGGCACGCACATATTTCATGCGGTCAACCACCTCTCCGTTTTCCTCCACCTTGATATAGATGCCTTCCATCAGGCGCGACTCGTCTGTCTCCCGACAAATGCGGTCGGCGTCCAGTCCAAGCCTCCCGGCGTCTTCTCGCAAATGCTCGATATGGCAGTCGGTGATGTAGCAGGAATTGCCCAGATGTTTCAGAATCTCATCCATACTGGAGAAAACACCCTCAGCGAGTACGGGTACGTGGCATATCGGTACATCCTTCAGCAATTCGTGTCGGGAAGGGGTGTCAAGGAACTTGCCAGTCTCGCGGTCGAGTACGTCGAACTCCAAGAAGTAATGTGGCAACGCATCGTAGTAGATGCTGTGTTTGGCATACATCCACTCGCCATACATGATGTAACGATGTCCAAGCACCTCGTACAGTCTGTCGCTGTGAACGGCTCCCCACTGTTTCATGAGGTCATAATGTCGTTCGCGGTAACCACCCGTCAGGAAATGTCCCCGGCTTTGCAGGCGCAGTTCGCCATCATCGGTAAACGAGACGGCAGAGTTTGCCCCGTCGATTTTCTCTTCCAACACGACATTCCGTCCTGCAATATCGCTGAAGGGACGTTGGCGCAAGTCCTCGTCACCCGGTTGCAGTCGTGATCCTTGTATGTGGGGTGTCCGAGGGTATTTGATGATTATATTGCCCTGTTTCATCGTTTGCTTTTATCTTTTTACGTGCGCCACCATGACCCTATGGTCGGTCACTGACATGAACTTTACCTTCCTGCATCCATTCTTCATGAATAGTTCCGTCAAGTCCTCGTTCGTGAACAGATGGATATGCTCCGGATTGTCATCTGGTTTTGACGGCACCGACACGATGACGTAATTCCTTGCCAGACGAATGGCATTGCGCACCACCGCCTCCGTGTCTGGAATGTGTTCCATCACCTCCAGCATCGTCACCACGTCGAACGACTTGGCAGGTGCATCCCACGTACAGATGTCCGCCTGAAGAGGATGCAGATTAGCGATACCTCCATCTTGCAGACACTGCAACAGTTCTACCCGATGTGGCAGGATATCGAGACTCGTCACCTCTAAATCCGGGAAGTCGCGTAGCAGCGGAAACAAGAACACGCCCCTCCCGCTACCCACATCAAGCAACGTCTGGCACTGCCCGGCAGGCACAATCCCCCAGAGGAATCCAAGCACCACCTGCACCCTTGGCAGGTCGTCCTTTACCTTGAAGTAATGCTCCTTCATTTCTGGAGCATCCTCCTTCCCTTTATATCTTTTCTCGTACCCTCGCTTATATGCTTCGAGGAGGGTTGTCATGTACTGCTGTTCCATATCAATAGTGCAAATGGTATATACGGTGTAATGTTCCATCCTCAGTCAAGTGAGCAATTTCCACAGAAAACTCTTTTTCCAGGTCATTTGTAAACACAGCAAATCCCTCTTCATCAATGGTTTCCGTATTAATTCTAAAGAACTGCCATATCCCGTATTTGTCTGTCTGCTTGTCTTCATAATAATCCAAGCCTGCTTCCGGTGTATTTCTTACAAGCCAACTTCCATCATTTCTTACTCCGATTACGGGGTTAGTTCCTCTGAAACAGTCAGCCCTAAGTTTGAAGATCCGCTTATTATGACGTGGTGAGTATTTGGAATCTTCATATCCATAATAATATGCAGGCAGAAATTCTTTTATCAGAAAACAGTCTTGGGGCTCATTGCAGAGTGGTCTATAGGGTAATACTTCAAACGGTTTGAATGTACTCGTGTCGAACACCCTGATTGCCAATTTGTGGCCAAGCAGACATTTCTCTACTCTGTCTTCTGTCGATTTTATTTTGTGAATCAAAGACTTGATTTCCATCGACCGAATAGCCTCAGGCATGATGTGGTGGTATTCCGTATTCAGAAATGACAACACGCTCTTAAACCGTTGGCGGCTTACAGGTTCTATCTTCACGTAGCGTTTCTCCCATTGTTCCTCGTCGGGTGTTTGAGGAGCATGGTATTCGCTAATAGTGCAACCTTTAACGATGTCATCTGACAAATCGATAATAAGATCTCTTAGTTCCAGCTTCTGTTTGAAATGCTGTGGGATAGCACCATATCCTATAATAGCCCCCATCAAGTTGCCGCAGATAGCACCAGTAGAATCGCTGTCGCCGTCGTGGTTGACAGCTGCTGCGAGGGCATCCTCGGGGCTATCCAAGTGCTTCAGTGTACAATAGATTGCAATGGCAAGAGCCTCGTCGCCCGTCCAGCCTTCGCCAAGACGCGGAATAGCAAATTCATCCAAGACAGTGGCATCTCCAGCCAGATTGACCGCTTTCTCTATCAGAGTCCACAATTCATCCAGGGCTTGCTGCTCCCTGTCTGACGTGTATTCTTGTTTTACGTCAGCATAGACGGCCCCCAGGAAACTTTCGAGAATACCAAAAGTGATTTCTTCTTCATACATGAGAATATAGTACACCAAACCGGCCATGAAAGCGGCGGGAAGATAGCCCAGTGGATGCTTATGGGTAATCTCCGCACAGTCGCCACCCAATCGCACGACTTCTTTTTCTGTCCAGTTCCTGCGGGAGACTTCGTTTCCACCATAGTCCTTAACTGTCGTCAGCATATCTGCCGCAGCCATCAGCCCGACAGGTGCCACACGCATCACGCCGCCACAGCCCTTGCTGTTGTTACGCACCTTTTCGTGGTGCTTTATCGCCCGAAGTGCTGACATACAGGTATTACCCGGAGCCCGTTGTGTATTAAGTTCCACAATGTCACGAATCCAGCAATAGTGGTAGGCATTGTAGTCCTCAACGCCAATCTGTGTGTCGAGCCAGTCCAAATAGGCATAGCGCACAAAATCCTTAAGCCCTGCACCAAGTCCGCCATGAGTACACAGCCTTGTCACACCAAAGAGCAGTCCGTTGGCCGTGAACAACGTCATCTGAGTGTCATCGGAGACAACCGCTTTGCTGTTATGGTCAAACTCCTGATATTTACGGATGCCCCTCTCTCCATATTTACGCTTAATGGCCTGCAGAGACAAAAACTCTACGGGGTATCCCAATGCATCACCGATAGCACCTCCTACCAGCGAGCCTCTTATTCTGTCTTGTAACATACTGAAGTTTCGGAAGTTATTTGGTTAAGTAAATTTATCTAAAAGAAAGAGGCACAGAAGTTTCCGTATGTTGCGGAAAATGAGTAACTTTGAAGTGACAAACAAACAAAAACTCAACTTCCATGCCCAAGAACAAAATTACAACAATTCTTTCGGAAATCGACAAGTTTTTCGATAAAAAAGATGCCAGCAGCGCAATGTTTAACATAATGAGGACAATCAACAGCCTTCGTCTGTCTGAAAAGGTGCTTTTCGGACGTGTGAGCAAGTGCAACCAAGTGTACTCGCTCCTGAGCGTCTTCGTTTGTCTTCTGATAAGCCCCTGTTTCATGATCCGCAATCCTTATCATTACTCGGGCTCTCCCCTAAGCGGCTTGATGAACTGTAAGAAGGATGCCCTTGAACTCACTATCGCAGAAAGAATATGGAGAGTCATCATGGACACGGTAATAGACATCGCTAACGTCTTCGGACTTACTGACGATGAGGTCATGGAGGCGGTCTTTTGTCGGTCTGATGAATTCGCTCATATATGCCGAACTTTTAATTTGAAAGCTGCATAAACAACTTCCGAAACTTAAATCATGAGTCCACTTGAAAAAGTATTTTTGCCGAAATTTGCTATTTGATTATCAATATGTTACAATCCAATAATCAGCGATTTGGGACTATTTCAAGTGGGCTCAATCATAGACAAAATAATCTCATTATCAGGTAAAAAAACATTTTACATAAAAAAAACTCAACAAGCTCCCCTCCCCTCAGATGGGAGGGGAGCTTGTTGAGTCGGATTGGCGATAACACCCCACCCCTGCCCCTCCCCTTAGATGGGAGGGGAGTTGTTTATGAGTGGCGCATTTCCATGAGCAGTTGCTTCTGCCGCTCGGAGAGCTGGGTGGGCAGACTGACGTTGTAGGTGATGATAAGGTCGCCAAACGAACCGTCAGGCAGTTGGTAACCTTTGCCTTTGAGTCGCACTTTGGTGCCGTTCTGCGTGCCTGGTTTCACCTTGAGTTTGAGCTTGTTGGTGGCTGTCTGCAAGATGATCTCACCGCCCAGCAGCGCTGTGTACATGTCGATAGTGACCGTACTCTGCGCATTACCTTGGTCTCGTTGAGCCGATGAACCGTAGGAAGCTCTCGAAGCCCTGCGGTTGCCGAAAAGGCGCTCGAAGAAGTCGGAGAAGCCTCCACCTCCTCCGAAGTTGAAACTGAATCCGCCATCGGTCCATCCCTCAGTACCTCCTCCGAAAGGATCGAATCCGCCACCTCCAGCGTTCTCGAAAGCCTCCGCATTCTTCCACTGCTCACCGTACTTGTCGTACTTGGCACGTTTTTCGGGGTCGGAGAGCACTGCGTATGCCTCGTTGAGCATCTGGAACTTGGCCTTGGCTTTGGGGTCATCAGGATGCAAGTCGGGATGGAACTGTTTAGAACGGCGGCGATATGCCGCCTTTATGTCGTCTTGTGGAATGTCCTTAGGCACTCCCATCACTTTGTAGTAATCTATAAATGCCATAATTTTATCCTCCTTGTTTTTTTATTTTATTCTAATAAAAATGCAACAAAATAAGTGCCACAACAGATAAAAAGACCTAAAAAAGGCAAGAACATGACATATTGTAAGATAAAAAGACAAAAAATGTATAACTTTGCAGTATGGAGACCCGAATTAAACAATTGAAGATCATCTTCACCAGCGACATCCACGGCAACTACTTTCCCTACGACTTCCGCCACGAACACTGGGGGAAAGGCAGTCTGCAACGTGTGTATGCCTACGTGAAGAAGCAGCGCAAGCGCTATCCCGACACCACCATCTTGATAGATGGCGGCGACATCCTCCAGGGAGAGCCCACCGCCTACTACTTCAATTACATCGACATGAGGAAGGGGCATATCGTAGCCGACATGTGCAACTACGTGGGTTACGACGCTGGTGTGATTGGCAACCACGACATCGAAACGGGACATGAGAACTTCGACCGTTTCGTCAGGAGCTGCAACCACCCCATCCTGGGAGCCAACGTCATCTGCAATGCCACCGGACAACCCTATTTCCGCCCCTACACCATCCTTGTGCGCAATGGCATCCGTCTTTGCATCATCGGGTTCATCACACCTGCCATACCTCACTGGATTCCCAAGAAGATATGGGACGACATGCACTTCGAGGATATCAAGGAAAGCGCGCGCCACTGGATAGCCTACGTGAAAGAGAACGAGCATCCCGACTGCATCATCGGACTAATCCACAGCGGTATGGACAATGGCATCGTGACCGACGACTACCGTGAGAACGCTGTCCGTGAGACAGTGAGTGAGGTGGATGGCTTCGACCTGGTCCTTTACGGCCACGACCATGCCAGCAACATGGAGAGTGTGGAGTCGCCCTCTGGCAGAAGCATCCTTTGTGTCAACCCCGGCAGTTTGGCTTACTCCATCTCAGAGATCCGCATGCGATTCACACTCAACAAGGTGGGCAAGGTGGTGAAGAACGACTCATCGTGCCAGTCCATCTATATCGGCACCTTCCACAACAGCTACGCCAAGGAGTATGAACGGCGGTTTGCCGATGAATACAAGTCGGTGGAGCAATTCTCCAACCAGTTGATTGGCAGCTTTGCCAACCGTGTGGATATCAGCGACGCCTATTTCGGGTCATCCGCCTACATCGACTTGATCCAGGAACTACAGCTCCATGTGTCGAAGGCCGAGTTGTCGATGGCCGCCCCACTCTTCTTCAACGCCTCGATAGAGGCAGGTGAGGTGAAGGTGAACAACCTCTTCAACCTCTACCGTTTCGAGGACCGCCTCTACACCCTTCGGCTCCGTGGACGTGAGATCAAGAACTACCTGGAGATGAGTTATGCCCTGTGGACTTGCCAGATGCAGGGACCAGAAGACAAACTTCTGCTCACCGAACCCATGAAAAACAATCCACAACGACTGGGCTTCAAGAACTTCCTCTTCAACTTCGATTCCGTGGCAGGTCTGCGCTACACGGTGGATGTGAGCAAGCCTGAGGGGGAGAAGGTTGAGATCCTCTCGATGACCGATGGCCAGCCGTTCGACATGGACCGTTTCTACACGGTGGCGATGACAGCTTACCGCGCCAATGGCGGTGGCGAGTTGCTGACCAAAGGGGCTGGACTGACTAAAGAAGAGATAGAAGCAAGGACACTGAGTTCGACGGTCAAAGACATCCGCTACTACCTGATGGAATACATCAAGGAGAAAGGTGTGATCCATCCAGAGGCGCACCTGACTTGGAAGTTCATTCCCGAGGATTGGGTGGCAGCCGCCACTGCAAGGGAGAAAGAGCAACTTTTCGGCGAAGCCAACAACATCAAGCGAAAGAGTTATACCGACAGTGTGTCGGAAGACCGAAGGGATAGATAACTTCAACAATGGAAGACAATCGTAAATACTGGTTTGTGTTCATCAGCGGCTGCGTGTTGCTGAAGAAAGAGGGAGAAGGTTACAATGTGCCGTTGCAGGAAGAAGCGCCAGCACCGATTCAGGCATGGACCTACGTGCAGCAGTTGCCTGAACTCAACGGGCATGAATGTCGTGCCTTCAGTGTAAGCACCCCACCTGAGGCCGTTCGACGGGGCGAGTTGGAGAGCATGAACCTGCGTTCATCCTACAACGTCCTCCCAAAGGAGTTTTACGACATGGCCGGTAAGGGCGCTGAACTGCTCTATTGGGACAGCAATACCAAGTTCTGCGGTGTATGTGGCGCCCCGATGAAACCCGCAACCGTCATCAGCAAGAAATGCACCCACTGCGGCAAAGAGATATGGCCCCAGGTGTCGCCAGCCATCATTGTCCGCATCCGGCGCAACGACACACCCGATCATCCTGAAAACGAGAAGATCCTACTTGTCCACGCCCGCAATTTCCGCTCCGACTACTACGGTCTGGTAGCAGGTTTTGTGGAGACAGGCGAGACTTTGGAGCAATGCGTGGAACGTGAGGTGTGGGAGGAAACCCATCTGAAAATCACCAATATCCGCTATTTCGGTTCCCAGCCCTGGCCCTACCCAAGCGGCATCATGATCGGTTTCACAGCCGATTATGAAAGCGGTGAGGTGAAGATCCAGGAAGAGGAACTCTCCAAGAGCGGTTGGTTCGGTCGCAAGAACATGCCCAACATCCCCGGCAAGATGTCCATCGCACGGAAACTGATTGACGATTGGCTAGATTAACCGGATGCTTGCATCAGGCTCGCTTCGCAGGGTAGGTCATGGTGTGTA
>CAMOWU010000111.1 GCA_946628545.1 uncultured Bacteroides sp.
GACTCAGAGCGCATTCAGGGCTTCTTTAGTAGGGTATGAAGATTCGTATCTCGAAAGAGAAGCCCTTTTTTTGTATTTTCCTTACGACTTTTTTTGAATTTGGCGGTTGTAACCGCTAAATTAGTACTAAAATTGGCGGTTGTAACCACTAAATTTAGTGTAAATTTGGCGGTTTTGTTCATTTTTAGTATTTTTGCAAAAAAAAACAATTATGATTGCACGAATCATTGAAGACAACATAAGGGATGATTTCCATAAGGGAAAGGTAGTCGTTCTCCTTGGACCTCGTCAGGTGGGTAAGACCACATTGCTTGACATATTCCAGCAAACAAATTCAAATGTGCTACGTCTCAACTGTGATGACTTTGACGATGTGATGCAACTTGAAGATAAGACAAGTACAGAGCTGAAAGCTTTGCTCTCTGGTTACGATATGGTTTTTATCGATGAGGCTCAACGTGTGAGGAACATAGGGCTGATTCTGAAAAAAATCGGAGACTTGAAAACAAGCACACAGATCATCGTCACCGGCTCCTCTTCACTTGAATTGGCTAATGACATCAATGAACCAGCAACAGGCAGATTGTTGGAACACCGCATTTACCCGCTTTCTTTACAAGAATTGGCATTGCATACCTCTCAGCGTGAAGAACGCCGTCTATTAGGGGATCGTCTCGTTTATGGTCTTTATCCAGAAGTTGTCACTATGCCAAAAGATGCTCGAAGGACTTTGATGTCCTTGGCTAATAACTATCTTTATAAAGATATCCTTTCATTCAAAGGTATAAAAAAACCCGATGTTCTTCAGAAACTCCTCCGGGCCATGGCTTTACAGTTAGGATCAGAGGTGTCGTATAACGAATTGTCGAATTTGTTAGGCATTGATAAAGAGACTGTAGAGAATTACATCAACCTATTAGAAAAATGCTTTGTCGTTTTCCGTCTCGACTCTTATAGCAGGAATCTTCGTAACGAGATCAAGAAAGGGAAGAAGATATACTTCTACGATAATGGAATACGCAATGCTATCATCTCGAATTTTGCGCCACTTGAGTTGCGTACTGACGTAGGTGCTCTTTGGGAGAACCTTATGGTAAGTGAACGTATCAAACGTAATGCTTATAAAGAATCTTACGCCCAACTGTTTTTCTGGCGAACACATGACCAGAAAGAGATTGATTTGATAGAGATAGAAGACGGCATGATGCGGACGTACGAATTCAAATGGAACCCTCAAAAAAGCACCACTATACCAGCCACGTTTGCAAAAGCTTATCCGGAAGCATCATTTGAAGTTGTCACCCCTGAGACGTTTTGGAAGTTTGTTTGAAAGGGTGGGGACGGATTTCGGGCGGCTATCCTGATTTGATGAAGTTGATGGCAGAGTGAATGGGCAAAGTCGAGTGTTTTTCATTGATGATGCTGCCCTTACAGGGCGTTGTTTTTGTTGGTGGTCTATGCCCAGGGCGGTGCCCTGGGCTGTGTGATATTGCCCTTTCAGGGCGATGCTGGCGGAATCATGAATTGCTTTCATGTGATTTTATTGGCGATGGGCGACCCTTTCAGGGTCGATGGGGTGGTGGGCATGAGAAACCGTAGGTGCATTCCGCTTCGCTTCATGTACCTACGGTTATTGAGAGGCGTCCCTTTCAGGGACATGAGAGGCGACCCTTTCAGGGTCGTAGGGTTGTTTCCTTTATGCTATTTGATGCCCAGTTTTTTGGCGATGGGCTTGGGGATGGCGTCCTTGTGGATGAGGATGTTCATGGTCTTGTACTTCACGAACGCCTTGGAAGCGTACCAGATACCGTTGTAACGACCTGAAGGTCCCCATGAGTTCTTCACCATGAAGTATTCCTTGCCAGTCTGATCCTTTGCGATGCCGTAGATGAGCATGCCGTGGTCGTCGGTGGTTTCCCAGTTGTCGTAAGCCTCCTGACGCATCTCCTGTGTCACCTCAATCTCTGGGCAGGGACGTGTGGTCATCTCCGAGCGGCGCTGAACGGTGCTCATTCCCAGCCAGTGTGCCATGTCGGATCCTTCCAGTTCTGCTGCCTTCTTCTCGTCGGGACAAACGCAGATACCGTCGCGGGTGAAACCCGTCTCGCTGACATCGGCTCCCCATGCGAAGGTGTAGCCCTCACGTACGGCGTTGTCCATCACCTCCATGAACTCGTCGATGGGCAAGTTGTAGCTCAGTCCCCATCTCCAGTTGTCCTGCACCTCAATCACGAACTGCTCGTAGAATGGATGATGGGAGAATGAAGTCAGCGACACATAGTCGTCCATGTTCAGGCCTGTGCTCTCCATATAGCTCATTGGGGTGTATGTCTTGCCATTGTAGGTGAACGTCTCGGGTACCTCACCCAGATAAGTGTCGAGGATTGCGTTGAAACCCTTGAACCATGCTGGCGAGAGTTTCTTCAACTCGCTCTTGGCGATGGCGCTGACGTAGGCGCCAGTGACCTTATCCAGTTCGGTGAAGTTGGGAAGTGTGTCGCCGTAAAGTGTTCCTGGTTGTGGCATGGCGGTCTGTGGAGCCATACCGTAGTGCTTCATGCAATAGACGGCGTCGTAGAAGCTGCCACCCTGGCTGTAGGACACGTCACCGTGGGTTCTGACGGCAGCCTTGGCACGATCCTCGTAAGTCTTGTGAACGAGGTACATCTCGCACAGGTCGTACTCGCCCTTGCCTTTGCGGAGCAGCTCCGACTCAAAGAACGAAAGACTGGAGAACGCCCAGCATGTGCCAGAGCGGTTTTGGTTCTTGATGGAAGTGATGGGGTTTTCCTTCACGGTTGTGAATACGAATCCCTCCTTGTTGCCCTGTGCGAAAGCGGACAGTCCGCCCACCAGAAGGGCCATGGTGAGAATGGTTTTCTTCATCTTTTCTGTATTACTGTTATTATGTTTTTATTTGTTGTTGATGAATTCCTCCACCTCGTCGATGTGGTAGGGGATGATGTTCTTGCTGAGGATGCGGCATCCATTGTCGGTGATGAGCAGGTCGTCCTCGATACGCACGCCACCGAAGTCGCGATACTTGTCCACCTCGTCGAAGTTGATGAAGTCGGCATTGTGCTTGGTGGATTTCCACAGGTCGATCAAGGCAGGAATGAAATAGATGCCAGGTTCGTCGGTCATCACGAAGCCGGGTTTCAGTCGTTTGCCGCATCTGAGGCAGTTGGTACCGAACTGTGTGGATGGCTGGATCTCATCGTCGAATCCCACGTAGATTTGTCCGAGTCCTTCCATGTCGTGCACGTCGAGACCCATCATGTGGCCCAGGCCGTGAGGGAAGAACATGGCGTGTGCACCGGCCTTCACTGCCTCGTCCACATCGCCCTTCATCAGTCCGATGGCTTTCAGTCGCTCAGTCATCAGACGTGCCACGCTCATGTGGACATCATACCACTTGATGCCAGGACGGGCAATCTCGATGGCGTGGTCGTGGCAGTCGGACACGATGCTGTAGATGTCGCGCTGCTGCTGTGTGTAACGACCGCTGATGGGAGTGGTGCGGGTGTTGTCGGATGCATAGCCCTCATACGACTCTGCACCTGCGTCGCAGAGCATCAACCTGCCACTCTCCAGCAGGCTGGCTGATGGATAGCCGTGCTGCACTTCTCCGTGCATCGACAGGATGGTGGGGAATGACGTGCTGTTGCCATACTTGCATGCCACACCTTCCACGATGCCGGCGATGTAGCGCTCAGACACGCCAGGGCGGCACTCCAGCTGTGCGGTGGTGTGCATCTTATAGCCAATCTCGCATGCTTTCTCTATCTCGGCGATTTCCTCTGGTGCCTTGCATTCCCTCATGCTCACGATGGCTTTGATCAGAGGCACCGAAGCGGCAGCCTTGGTCTCCAGCGGATGTATGCCCACGAGGTCTGCCAGCATGATCATCGTGTCGTGGCGGTAGGGTGGGGTGAAGAGGATGGGCTGCTTCTTAGCCTTGGCGGCATCCACGATGGCCTTCAGTTCTTTGAGCGGTGCGGAATGTTGCACGCCCACTTGTGCAGCCAGGTCGCTGATGGAGTCGATGCTGCCGTACCAGATGATGTCGTCGATATCCACATCGTCGCCGAGCAGGTACTCCTTGTCGTTATCTACATCGATGATACCCACCAGACTCTCTATCTGATGTCCGAAGTAGTAGATGAATGTACTGTCCTGACGGAACTTATAGGTATTGGAAGGGTAGTTGAAAGGGGCATTGTTGTTGCCCGGGATGATGATGAGTCCTGAACCCATCTTCTGCTTCAGCGTGTTGCGGCGCTGCATGTAGATATCCTTGCTGAACATAGTCTTTAGTTAGGTTTTATGAGGTGATGAATGCTTGATGATAATTCTTTGAACGAGGGAACAGTAACTATCTTTAGTCTTCTTGTTCCTTGTGTGAACTATGGTGATGATGGTGGTGATGGTGATGTCTGTTCATTTCTTTGTTCACGTCCTCCACATTACCACGGGATCCGTTGTCCGACTTGCTGTGGGTGTGGTGGATGATGTGGTATTTAGCCAGGTCGTGGAGGATGGGGCGGTCTTCTTTTTCATAAACTTGTTTGTGGCACACCTCGTACACTTTGCTCGGTGTGGTGAAATGCTTGAGTGCTATCCAAATATAGGTCCACTTGTGTTTCGATGTCTTGTAAGAGTCTTCTTTTGCCATTTTTTTACAGTAAGTATTAGTCGTTTGTTTTTGTTTAGGCTATTTAATCTACAAATTTAAAAACAACTGACTGAATGACAAAATTTTCAGCTTCTTTTCTCACTTTTGTGGGTGTTTTAGACAAGAGATTCCTTGTTTTTGCTCCTGCTCAGTTGCATTTCGACATTCTTTTTCAGAGGGCATAAGAAAACGGGATGATGACATCTTGCGTGTCATCATCCCGTATCCTCAATTTGATTCAGTTAGGGAATCAGGTTTATTCTGAGTAGTCGATCTTGCTCATGCGAACGTAGGTCTTGTAGCGGCGCTGTGCTGCTTTCTTGGCTGCGTCGTAGAGTTCCTGAGCCTCAGCTGGCTTCACCTTCTTGAGTGAGAGATAGCGCACCTCACCCTCGAGGAATGCCTGGAAGTCGTCCCAGTTGGGTTCCTTGGAGTCGAGCTGGAATGGGTTCTTGCCCTGCTCTTCCAGACGCGGATCGTAGCGCCAGAGGTGCCAGTAGCCACAAGCCACAGCCTTGGCCTCTTCAGCCTGGCTCTTGCCCATGCCTCCCTTGGCCTTCAGACCGTGGTTGATACATGGAGCGTAAGCAATCACGATAGAAGGACCTGGATAAGCCTCAGCCTCGCGGAAAGCCTTCAGGCACTGGTTGTTGTCGGCACCCATAGCCACCTGAGCCACATAAACGTAGCCGTAAGTGGTCTGCATCAAGCCAAGGTCTTTCTTGCTGATGCGCTTGCCACCGGCAGCGAACTGAGCGATAGCACCGATAGGCGTAGCCTTAGACGACTGACCACCTGTGTTGGAGTAAACCTCGGTGTCGATGACGAAGATGTTCACGTCCTCGCCAGAAGCCAGCACGTGGTCGAGACCGCCGTAACCGATATCGTAGGAAGCACCGTCGCCACCAAACATCCACTGAGAACGCTTCACCAAGTAGTGGCTGAACTCAGACAACTGTGCGCAAACAGGGCAACCAGCAGCCTTGCCAGCCTCAATCTCGGGAACGAGTTTGGCAGCTGCAGCCTTGGATGCATCGGCGTCGTTCATGCCCTCGATCCACTCCTGGGCTGCAGCCTTGAAGCTTGCAGGCACCTTCTCGTCGGCTATCTGACCCTCGAGCAAAGTCTTGATGCGGGCGCGCATTTTCTTTGTGGCGATGGCCATACCCAGACCATATTCGCAGAAGTCCTCGAAGAGAGAGTTGGACCATGCTGGACCCTGACCCTTTTCGTTCTTGGTGTATGGAGTGGAAGGAATAGAACCAGAATAGATAGAAGAGCAACCTGTGGCGTTGGCTACCATCTGGCGGTCGCCGAAGAGTTGGCTGATGAGTTTCACGTAAGGAGTCTCACCGCAACCAGAGCATGCTCCGGAGAACTCGAACAATGGAGTGGCGAACTGAGAAACGCGTGGGTTGGACTTGATGTCGATCAGGTCTTGCTTGCTCTTCACGTTCTTCACGAGGTAGTCCCAGTTCTTGGCCTCGCCAAGCTGGCTTTCCAGACCTACCATTGACAGGGCCTTGTTGCCCTTCTTGCCAGGACAAACGTCAACGCAGTTGCCGCAACCCAGACAGTCGAGAACGCCTACCTGCATGCGGAACTTCATGCCCTTGAGCTGAGCTGGAGCCAGGATGCTGAGTGTAGCAGCGTCGAAGCCAGCAGCCTCCTGCTCGTCCATGACGAACGGACGGATACAAGCGTGAGGACAAACGAATGCGCACTTGTTGCACTGGATACAGTTCTCTGCGTCCCAAACGGGAACGAATGCGGCTACACCGCGCTTCTCGTAGGCAGCAGTGCCCTGCTCCCATGCACCGTCCTCATAACCCTTGTAAGCGGATACGGGAAGGAGGTCGCCGTTCTGTGCGTTGATGGGGCGCACCAACTTGCTCACGAACTCGGGTTCGTCGCGTACCACTTCGGCTTCGGGCTCGAGGTTTGCCCATGCTGGATCGATAGGCAGTTCCTTGTACTCACCGCCACGGTCAACAGCAGCGTAGTTCATGTTCACGACGTCCTCGCCCTTCTTGCCGTAAGACTTGACGATGAACTTCTTCATCTGCTCTACAGCCAGATCTACAGGAATCACCTCAGTGATGCGGAAGAATGCAGACTGGAGGATGGTGTTGGTGCGGTTGCCCAGACCGATTTCCTGAGCGATCTTGGTGGCGTTGATATAGTAAACCTTGATATGCTTCTTGGCGAAGTAGATCTTCACGTTGTTTGGCAGGTTCTTTGCCAGTTCCTCGCCATCCCAGATGGTGTTGAGCAGGAATGTGCCGTTCTCGCGCAGACCACGGGTCACGTCGTACATGCGCAGGTAAGCCTGAACGTGGCAAGCCACGAAGTTAGGCGTCTTGATCTGGTATGTCGAGCGGATAGGAGTGTCCCCGAAGCGGAGGTGAGAGCAGGTGAAACCACCCGATTTCTTCGAGTCGTAAGAGAAGTAAGCCTGGCAATACTTATTGGTGTTGTCGCCGATGATCTTCACTGAGTTCTTGTTGGCACCCACAGTACCGTCGGCACCCAGACCGAAGAACTTGGCCTCGAAGATGCCTTCGCCACCAAGGGCTTTCTCTTCCTCCAATGGGAGAGAGTGGAAGGTCACATCGTCGGTGATACCCAGTGTGAAGTGATCCTTGGGCTCTGGGAGGAGGAGGTTGTCGTAAACACTCAGGATCATTGTTGGTGTCACGTCGGCGCTACCCAGTCCATAGCGTCCGCCGATGATCAGCGGGGCGTTCTCCTTTCCGTAGAAAGCGCTCTTCACGTCGAGGTGGAGTGGCTCACAGTCTGCGCCTGGCTCCTTGGTGCGGTCGAGCACGGCGATGCGCTTGGCAGTCTTAGGAATGGCGGCAAGCAGGTGCTTGTTGGAGAATGGACGGTAGAGGTGAACAGACACCATACCATATTTCTTTCCGTTGGCGTTGGCGTAGTCGATGGCCTCGCGTGCAGCCTCAGTGGCAGAACCCATCAGCACGATCACTTCCTCGGCATCCTCAGCACCGTAGTAGCTGAAGAGCTTGTACTCGCGGCCAGTGATCTTCGAGATTTCCTTCATGTACTCCTCCACGATGCCTGGAACGGCGTCGTAGTAGGGGTTGCACGACTCGCGGTGTGCGAAGAAAGTCTCGGGGTTCTCAGCCATACCCTTAGCCTGTGGGTGCTCTGGGCTCAAAGCGCGAGCGCGGAATTCGCTCAGGGCTTCCATATCTACCAGTGGACGGAGGTCTTCCATATCCATTTCCTCAATCTTCTGGTACTCGTGGGATGTGCGGAAACCGTCGAAGAAGTTGATGAAAGGAACGCGGCTCTTGAGCGATGCGAGGTGTGCCACTGCAGAGAGGTCCATAACTTCCTGTACGGAACCCTCGGCCAGCATGGCGAAACCAGTCTGGCGGCAAGCCATCACGTCGCCCTGGTCACCGAAGATGCAGAGTGAGTGTGTGGCTACTGTACGTGCCGAAACGTGGAACACGCAGGGAAGCAACTCACCAGCGATCTTGTACATGTTGGGGATCATCAGCAGCAGACCCTGTGAAGCGGTGAAAGTGGTGGTCAGCGCACCAGCTTGAAGCGAACCGTGGACAGCACCGGCGGCACCAGCCTCCGACTGCATCTCCTGAACCAACACAGTGTCGCCGAACAGGTTCTTACGACCTGCTACAGCCCACTCATCAACATGCTCTGCCATAGGAGAGGATGGAGTGATGGGATAGATAGCAGCTACCTCAGAGAACATGTATGCTACATGGGCAGCGGCTTGGTTACCATCACACGTGATGAATTTCTTTTCTTTACTCATAACTGTTTTTTGTGTGAAAAAAATATTGTTAGTTTGTATTGTTATTTGCCTTTTGTTGCGAAGGACTTCATTTCATTTGATACCACCATCAGTAAAGGAAGCCGAACAGCCAAAGGGGAATCTGGTTGTTGGTGCCTACATCGCAGTTGTTGACGGCGAAGAACACGTCGATGCCGTTTTTCAGCCTTGATGGATGCTCCACCACTTTATAGCGTCGCTGTCCATCTACGATGAACGCACCGCCCTTGCCGTCCTTGTTGAGCACGTGGTCCTTCCACATCGTGTTGCAGAAGAATGTTTCCCACACGTCGTGCTGGTCGAAACTCTGTGGATAGAAACTGTAGAGCAGGTTGGGGTTGTGCAGTTGCACGCGGCCTGGCTTCTTGGGAAACTCCTCGCCCTTGTTGTAGATGATGTTCACCAGTCGCGCGTCCATCAAGTACTTGATGTAGTTCATCACCGTGGCTCGTGATATGTTCAGTGTCTTGGCCAGTTGGCTCACGTTGGGCACACTGGTGCCGTTGCAAGTGAGCAGGTAGAAGAGTTTCTTGATCTTGGCCAGGTATTTCAGTTCAATCTGTTTGAGCAGCAGGATGTCCACCTCGATCATCATGTTCATCGTCTTGAGCAAGTTCTCTGAGAAGTCGCGCTTCTCCAGAAAGAACGGGTAGAAGCCGTGGTGGAGGTAGTCGTTGAGGTATTTGCGCGGACTCACTTCCTTCATGATTTCGGTGGCGATTTCCACATGGTGCTTTTCAATCTCTTCGAGAGAGTAGGAGCGGAATTCGTGTCCTGTCACGAGGTTGAGGTATTCGCGGAAAGAGAAACCACGCAGGTTGTAGGAGTGTACGATTCCGTTCAGTTCTGGGTTCTCCTCTTTCAGTCGCATCACCGATGACCCCGTGAACACGATCTTGAGGTTGGGATATCGGTCGTAGCAGTCGCGCAGTTGCCGGCTCCAGTCGGGCAGTTTGAAAACCTGGTCGATCAACAGCACGCGGCCGCCGTGGTTGTAGAACTCGCTGGCGAACTGTCGGATGCCAATGTCCTGTACGTAGAAGTTGTTGGTGTTGATATACAAGCAGGAGTGGTCGTCGGGATTGAATTTCTCTTTGGCGTATTGAAGAAGGAAGGTGGTTTTGCCTACACCTCGAGTGCCTTTGATGCCAATCAAGCGGTGACTCCAGTTGATTTCGTCCATAAGGTCACGACGTACAGGAGCATTCAGATGCTCTACTAAATAAGCGTGAGTGCGGAAGAAAGAATCCATGTAGTTGGTTTTCTGCCTTTAGTGTGGTTGTTTTTTATCTCGATAGTCATGTGCTGGGAAAGGGAATAGAACCTCTTGTTGCGCGCTTTTCGACCCTTTGCCTGCATTTCCGTGCAAAATTACAAAAAAAAATCTATATTGCAAAGTGGACTTTACAAAAATCGACATACTGGCACACTTTTTTCTTTTTTGCCCTGATGGTGGGCTGCAACTGATCTGAAAATGCTAACTTTGTGGCAGATTCTCAAGTGGAACGATCAACAAGAAGCTATCATGCCCAGCAGATTACTGATATTCAATTGCTCCACGGATATGGCATTGGCCAGTGGAAAAGACAACTACACGCCTCCACCCATGATTCAGTCGATGGAGCGTGAACTCGAGCTGCTCCCCTTGTGGTGGGCGGACGATGGTGATGTGGTGATGGTCAGTGACATCGCGCAGGCTGAAACCTTTCTCCGAGAATTGAATGAACGCCTTGACGAGATGGGACTCAGGACTAAGAATGTGTGCTTTGCGGATTGGAAAGGGCATCTTTCCAACCCCTCTCTTCGTTGGAGCCACCTGCAGCCCGTTCCTTGGGGCTGGAACCGTGATGTGGCTCGTCGTTGTCTTCGTCTTGGCGTTTGCCCAGAACTCATTCCCGATCACAGCCGCCTTGAAAAGATGCGGCAGCTCTCCAACCGTCGGTTTGCGGTGGAGTATGTAGGCGGTCTGCTGTCCCTTTTCCGTCGTCAGAGTTTTGCAGAAAGCCAGATGGACTCAAGTGTTCTGCTGGGCGAAGAGATGACGTTTGTGAGTGGTTTCCCGGCTTTTTCCGACCTTTTAGATGCCATGATTCCCGATGGTGCAGTCATTCTGAAAGCCCCTTGGTCGAGTAGTGGTAAGGGCAATCTTGTCTTGAGTGGCGCAGATGACAGTTCTTTGCGTTGGGCAAGATCCGTCTTGGAAAAACAAGGTGGTTTGTGTGTGGACCGCTTTTACGACAAGCGTCTCGATTTCGCCATGGAGTTTTGTGTCCATCCCGATGCTACCTGCACTTTCCTCGGCTATTCACTTTTCTCTGCCGATGAGTGTGGGCGTTACGTAGGAAACATGGTGGCCGACCAGCATGTCATCCATGACAACATTGTTGCGTCGGGAGTGGATTCCGTACTCCTGGACCATCTTGTTCGTTATCATTTGCAACATCTGCCTCAAAGTCTTGGCGCTGATTATGAGGGTGTTGTGGGGATAGATATGATGGTGGCGGAAGTGGATGGACAGACCCGTTTGCATCCATGCATCGAAATCAACCTCCGCATGAATATGGGTGTGGTGGCGCTCCATCTTGCCAATCAGCACATCGCGGATCTTGACCTCACTCCTGCTGACCATCCCCATTTCAGGGCCAAGGTGAAGGAGGGAAGGTTCCTTATTGAAAAGTCCAAGTAGCAGCGCTGT
>CAMOWU010000112.1 GCA_946628545.1 uncultured Bacteroides sp.
TTGTCGTTGAGTTTCACGTTGCGGGCAGCTTCGCTCAGCGGACTGTTCAAGTATTTCTTCTCCTTGGCCTTGCCCTCGAGATTCAGGGTACCTGAACCCACAGCCTGCACGTTCATCTTCTCGCAATCCACCTCAATGTTGGCGGTGCCACTGCCCGTGGAGAGCAAGTTGACCTCCTGGGCCTTGCAGAAGATGTTGTTGGTGGCTGTGCCTGTGAAGGTGAGACCTGCCACACCTTCCACTTCGTAAGAACCGCTGATGTTGCCGCTCATCTTGCTCATCAGGTCGATGCTGCCAGCACGACACGAGGCTATCGTCACGTTGCCCACATCATTGGTCTGCACCATCAGACTCTGGCACACCACACTGTCGAGGGTCACATTGCCAGCACCCATCACGCCCACCTGCATGTCGCTGGTGTGGATGGTGCCCAGACCGCGGAAAGAACCACTGTTGCAAGCAGCGAGCAAACGCAACTCGGGACAAGAGACATAGACCTTCAACGTGGAGCGGGAGTTGAACTGATGCACGTCGGTGTTGTTCTCCCCTCGCCTGCTGAGGGTCAGGGTGCCGGAATCAAACTCCGCCACAATGCTCGGGAAGAGGGTGCTGTCGCCCTCATATTCCAATGAGTAGTCGCCCTCGGTATAAACCACATCAAAGGTGCCGATATGGGTGATCTGATAAAACGGCTGCTCGCAGACCTGACTGCGACGCACATAAAGCGACGAATCAACTTCTGACTTGTCTGCTTTGCCTGATTTCTGTTCGTTCTGCTTCTTATCGACTCCTGAGCAGGCCCCAATCAGAGCCATGCTCAAAACAAGTGATAAAAGGGAGAAAACTTGCGTTGATTTCATTATTTCTTTCTTATTCATTTTAGTAGATGGCCATGCTGATGAAGTAGGCAACAATGGTGGAGACAATCACGCAAACCATGCCGGGCATCATGAAACTGTGGTTGAGCAAATACTTGCCTATGACGGTGGTGCCTGTGCGGTCGAAATTGACGGTCGCGATATCGGAAGGATAGTTGGGGATGAAGAAGTAGCCATAGACACTGGGCAGCACACCGAGCAGCACGGGACCTGGCAGGCCGAGGGAGTAAGCCAAGGGCAACATCGACACCACCACAGCTCCCTGCGAATTGATGAGCACTGACACCAGGAAGAAAACCAACGCTATCGACCACTTATACTGCGAGACGATGTCGCCCAAGGCTTCCTGCATCTGGGAGAGGTAGTTCGAGAAATAGGTGTCGGCGAGCCAGGCTATACCGTAGATGGCGACTACTGCCACCATGCCGCTCTGCCATACGGCTCCCGAAACGGCCTTCTTGGGACTGGCCTTGCAGAAGATGATCATCAGCGCGGCGGCACTGATCATCACAATCTGAATCACGAGGTTCATCTTGAGCTTGGTGGTCGTGGCCTCTGTCACGCCTTCCATCGCAATACCCAACTTGGCAATCTGGTCGGGCGAGAGGGTCTGACCACCAGCCAGCGTCACGTCGCCGGCGTCCTTGATGGCTTTCACTGTGGGGTACTCGGGCAACAGATTCTGGAAAATGGCGAACATGACGATCACCACCAAGGCGGCAAGGAAAATATAGACAGCACGCTTCGAGTCCTTGGAAATCTCCTTGTCGAGCGTGGTGGCTGAATTGCCATAGACATAATTATAAACCTGAGGATCGGATATTCTCTTCTGGAACTGTGGATCCTTGTCCAAATCCTTGCCCCTGCGGAAAGAGCAAACGGCTGCTGCCATCAGACCGCACAGACAGGCGGGGATGGTGACCATCAACACCTGGGGGATGGTGACGTGGAAACCATTGGCTGCGGAGATGGTGGTGAAAGCCACAACGGCTGCGGCAATGGGCGAACAGGTGATGCCTACCTGAGAGGCCACTGATGCCACTGCACAGGGACGCTCCGGACGTATGCCTTTCTTGATGGAGATATCGACGATGATGGGCATCAGCGTATATACCACGTGACCCGTACCTACCAGCACCGTCAGGAAAAAGGTGGCTAAAGGAGCGTAGAAAGTGATGTGGTCGGGGTGCTTGCGAAGCAACTTCTCCGCAATCTGAATGAGCCAGTCCATACCGCCTGAGGCTTGCATGATACCGGCGCAGGTCACGGCGGCAATGATGATATAGATGACATCAGTTGGAGGTGAACCTGGTTTCATACCAAAACCGAAAACGAGAATGGCAAGGCCGATTCCTGAAATAGCACCCAAAGCCAAGGAGCCGTAGCGCGAGCCTACATACAGCGCAAGCAGCACTACCAGTAATTCAACAATCATTAACATAGTCCGTACAGAGTTTTTAAGGTTAAATTCTTTTATCTTTGCAAAAATAAGACTTTTTCATCAATTATTCACTCCAACATCGATTATTATTTGAAAAAATATCGTAACTTGCACCAAGAAAACATGATTCGATAACTTTCAACGCTACCTTTTCACCCTAAACAAACATCAACAGCTATGAGACGGACAACACTCACCACCCTATTTCTACTGGCCATACCCTTTGCAGCACATGCCCAGCAAATCAAGGATTTCACATACAAGATCTACGGAATGGTGCGCAACGACTACTTCTTCAACTCCCGACAAAACGAGGAAACTGTAGAAGGCATCTTCCTCATGTTTCCGAAGGACCATGCCTACGACCCACTGGGACACGACATCAACGCACATTCAGAAAGCAGCCTCTACAACCTCCACACCCGACTGGGAGTGGACCTCACCGGACCTGAGATCTGGGGAGCCAAGACGGGCGCCAAGGTGGAATTCGACTTCCGTGGATCAGGTTCTACCTTCGCTGTCATCCGACTGCGCCACGCCTACGCCACGCTCGACTGGGGGCACAACAAATGGCTGCTGGGACAAACCTGGCATCCGCTCTACGGTACAGTGGCACCAGAACTGATGAATCTCAACATGGGCGCGCCTTTCCAACCTTTCAACCGCGCTCCGATGATCCAGTACAGCTATGCGCCCAAGAACCTGCTGCTCCGCGCATCTGTGCTCTGGCAGGCGCAATACCTGTCGGTAGGACCCAACGGCAAGAGCCGAGACTACATCCACAACAGCAACATACCTGAGATGTTCCTCGGACTGGACTATCAAGATGCCACCTGGACTGCCGGCGCAGGACTGCACTTCTCATCGCTTGTTCCCAGACTCAGCAGCTCCATGACCACACCTTTTTCTGATCAAGGACCCAACAACAAAGTCAACTACAAGGTGTCGGAACGCATCAACGGACTGACGGGAGAAGTGCATTTCAAGTACAAGGACAAGAAACTCATGGTGGCTGGAAAGTCAGTCATCAGCTCCAACCTCACGCAATGCAGCTCGGTGGGAGGATATGGTGTGACCAGCAGGGACGAAGTGACGGGCGAACAGGAATATGCCCCGCTCCGAGTGTCGCAAAGCTGGCTCAACGTGATGTACGGCACCAAATGGCGTGGAGGCGTGTTCCTCGGATACCTCAAGAACCTCGGAGCATCAAAGGAGGTGACCGACCTCATCGGCACTGGCACCAACCTCGACCAACTCGCCGCAGCCAACTTTGAACTCACCTACAACATCCCGCATTGGAAAATCGGTGCGGAGTACAGCCTCACCACCGCCTGGTATGGCACCAACGACGCCAAGGGAAAAGTGCGCGACACCCACGACGTAGCCAACCATCGACTCGTCGTCAGCGCACTCTACAGCTTCTGATATGGCTGTATTTGACACGTCGCGTCCCTACATGTCAACACCGCTTTGTAACTACTCAGCGATTCAGTCGATGATGGTCGCTTCTGGAAGCGACCCAAAAGAGTTTGGCTGAGTAGTTAACACTGCATGGCTACTGTGCTAAAAAAGACTAAATCGTTGATTTGACGCAATAAAAGATATAATTTTGCAATTATATTAAAAAGTACATCAAGATGGGTACATACATCAACTTGGGAAACGAGGGATTCCAGCGAATCCGCAGAAGCGAGTACGTTGACAAGTCAGGACTGATTGGCGAAATCAATAAAACGCTTTTCACCGAACATAGCTACAGTTGCGTCACAAGATGCCGACGCTTCGGCAAGTCTATGGCGGCGAAGATGCTGTGTGCATACTACGACCATTCCTGCGACTCACGGGCGTTGTTCCAAGACCTGCAAATAGCCAAAGACCCGTCCTTCGAGGAGCACCTCAACAAATATCCCGTCATCTTCCTCGACATGACTAACTTCACCGCCAGGGACATCAAAAAAGAAGAAATCGTCCCTACGATCCAGAAAGAAGTAAAAGAAGAATTGTTGAGTGTATATCCATGCATTGCGGATCATCCTGAAGATGATCTGATGGCGACCCTGATAAAAATAGAACAACACTACCATGAAAAGTTCATTTTCATCATCGACGAGTGGGACGCCATTTGCAGGGAGTACTTGAAAGATGAGGAATCTATGGACAAATATGTGAACCTGCTCCGTCGGTTATTCAAAGGCAGTAATTCGGAAAAGGTCTTCGCAGGAGTCTATATGACCGGTATTCTGCCCATCAAGAAATACAACACACAGTCGGCACTCAACAACTTCTGGCAATACACGATGATCCAGCCCATGCGGCTCGACAAGTACTTCGGATTCACTAAAGAGGAAGTACACCAACTTTGCCTGAAGCACAACATGAATTTCGATGAAATGGTGAAATGGTACGACGGATACCAGATTGGCAACCAACCCTCGATGTTCAACCCCAGTTCGGTGGTCAAGGCACTGGCATGTGGAGAATGTGATAGCTTCTGGGCTACCACTGGCGCTTTCGATGCTGTAGCTGACTACATCAAGATGAACTATGAGGGACTGAAAGACGACATCATCTTTATGCTTGGCGGAGGCAGATGTCCAGTTGACACTACTGGATTTGAAAACGATATGGCTGAAGTGAAAAACAAGGACGATGTGTTCACTGTACTCATACACCTTGGCTACCTCTCCTATGATAAAAACGAAGGGAAATGCTACATACCGAACCGAGAGGTGGCAGGTGAAATGGTCAACGCCGTGAAGCACAACAACTGGAAGGAGGTATCCAACTCCATAGAAAACTCCAAGAAACTACTTGAAGCTACACTCAACTGCGATGAACAGGCGGTAGCCGCTGGCATCGATGCGGCACACGACGACAGCACGAGCATCCTCTCCTACAACGACGAGAACTCGCTCTCCTGTGTGATCAATCTCGCCTACTACTACACCCGCAACGACTACATACTCTTCCGTGAACTGGCAAGCGGAAAAGGATTCGCCGACATCGTGATGTTGCCCCGCAAGAACGTGGATAAGCCCGCACTTGTGGTGGAACTGAAATACGACAAGGATGCTGACACCGCCATCAGCCAGATCCACCGCAAGCAGTATCCCGCCAAGGTGGCTGAATACACGGGCGACATGCTCCTTGTGGGCATCAACTACGACAAACAATCCAAAACCCACACCTGCCATATTGAGCGGTGGACAAAATAAGATATCATTCAGAGCAATAAATAACTAATTATAAAAGAATCATAAACAATTATTAAAGTATCACTTTAAGATGAGAAAAATGGTATGTGCGGTGGCTTTCGCCACTGCTTGCGCCCTACTGACAAGTTGCGGCAGCAAGAAACAGCTGTTGGCGCTGACTGAAGCCAACAACCAGTTGAAGACGGAAAACAGTGATCTGAAGATGCAGTTGGCACAAAGCAACGGAAAGGCTAAGAGCCTGGAAGAAATGCTCGCCGACGCCAAGGAACGAAACGCCGAACTGAAAGAACAATACGCCAGCCTGCAGCGATCACTGGAGAAGAGTATCCAGCAGAACTCTGAAGGAAACGTGAACATCTCCAAACTGGTGGATGAAATCAACGCATCCAACAAGTTCATCAAGGAACTGGTGGAAGCCAAGTCGAAGAGCGACTCACTGAACATGGTGCTGACCAACAACCTCACTCGCTCGCTCTCTGGATCAGAGAAAGACGAGGTGGATGTGAAGGTGCTCAAGGGCGTTGTCTATATCTCACTGGCCGACAACATGCTCTACAAGTCGGGAAGCTACGAGATCAACGAACGCGCCAGCCAGACATTGGGCAAGATCGCCAAAATCATCATCGACTACAAGGACTACGATGTGCTGATCGAAGGCAACACCGACAATGTGCCCATCTCGAGAACCAACATCCGCAACAACTGGGACCTCAGCGCCCTGCGCGCCTCTTCTGTGGTGCAGTGCCTGCAAAACGACTATGGCGTGGATCCCAAACGACTCACTGTGGGCGGACGTGGCGAATACAACCCCATCGCCAACAACGACAGTGCTGTGGGACGCCAACGCAACCGACGCACTCAAATCATCATCACGCCTAAGCTCGACCAGTTCATGGACCTCATCGACCAGGCTCCTGACGACGAGGAATAAGACAACCATCAAACGACATCATTCATTTCCCTTTTCATGAGACACCACCACCTTCTTCTGTGCCTTTCGGGCATACTGATCCTGGCGTGCACTCAGGACAACAAACAACAAACGCAAATCCCTGGCCCACAAGAAATGATGGTGGGTGAGGACATCAGTGTCTTCGGGGTCGCCTTGGACGAAACTCCCCTACCCTCAACGGAGGTGGACAACGAACAAATCGTCAATTCACCTTCAGCGTCGAACTACTACGACTTTGTGGAAAACAGCAACTTCAACCAACAGGTGAAGCTGACCTACACGGATGGCAAGGTAGCAGTGGAGAACGCACCATCATCCGTGGCTGTGCAATGCGACGGGGCTGATGTGATTGTCAACTCATCGGCGGCTGGGGTGGAGTACATCATGCAAGGCAAAACCGACAATGGGTCGCTGACCATCCACAGCCAGCAAAACGTGAAGATCACCCTCAACGGATGCAAAATCAAGAACCCCGATGGCGGTGTCATCACCGTCACAGGGGCTCCCTACACCTACCTCGCGCTTGAGGGCAACGACAACTACCTGGAGGATGGCTTCGTCTTGAAAGAGAAGAAGAAGAACGACGACCCCGACGACGACGGTTCAGCCAACTACTCCATCGACGAACTGAAACGCCAGAGCAAGTCACAGGCCAAGGCCAATGCCAGTGGGGTGAAGAAGAAAAAGAACAGCATCAAGGGCACCATCCTCACCGACCACAACCTGGTCTTCAGCGGTAGAGGCAAACTCAACATCCAGTGCAACAGCAAATCGGGTATCCGCGCCGACGAGGAAGTGGCTTTCCGACCTGGCAACGTCATCACGGTGAAAACACGTGAAGGCAAAGGGGTGTCGGCAAAAACGGGCATCGTGATCTATGGCGGTGTGCTGAATGTGGATGCGACCAACAGTGGCAAACGAGGCATATCCAGCAAGGGCATGCTGGCCATCTATGGCGGACGCACCTCTGTTCTCACCTCTGGAAGCGACAAATGCGAGGGCATTGAGTCGAAAGGTGTGATGCTGATCAATGGTGGCGACATCCGTGTAGCTGCCACCGATGACGCACTCAACGCCGGTGAGGACCTGGTGGTCAACGGCGGAAACATCTACGCCTGCTCGTCGGTCAACGATGGTATGGACGCCAACGGCAATCTCATCATCAACGGAGGAACCATCGTGGCAAGCGGCGGAAAGGCACCTGAATGCGGACTCGATGCCAACGAGGAAGCGGGGTTCCACCTGTTCATCAATGGAGGAACTGTGGTGGCAACAGGAGGCAATCACTCTGTTCCATCCAACAAATCACGACAGAACACCGTCATCTACGGCACGGCAATGGGCAGCACCGGCTGCATGGGCATAGCCTCCGAGGAAGGTCCACTCATGGCGTACAACCTCCTGCGCGACTACGGCGACATGGGAGGCCAATGGCTGGTCAGCCTGCCACAACTCACCAAAGGTGCAACCTACTCCATCTTCAAGGCTGAAGCCTGCACCACCACCGACAACTCATGCCTGGGGCTGACACTCCAACCTCAAGGACTGAAGACGGAGCAAGTAGAACGTATCGACAAACTGGAGACTCCCGTGACGAAACTCGGGAAGTTCTTCGATCCTCCAGCCGGCGGTCCAGGCATGCCCCCACCAACTGATGGCCAACGCCCACAATAAAAGGCATGAAAAAAGAGCCGTTTCCAATCGATTTGGAAACGGCCCTTTATTTTGAGATAAGTCCTTTTAGACTTCCATTTTCACTTCCTCTTTAACTTCCCTTTTAACTCCCTTTTATCACTTCCTCTTTAACTTCCCTTTTAACTCCCTTTTATCACTCCCTTTTAATTCTCAAAGCAATCCTTCTTGCTTGAAGACCTTGACCATCACCTCTACACAGCGGTCAACCTGCTCTGTGGTGTGAGTGGCCATAAGTGCTACGCGTACGAGTGTGTCTTGAGGAGCACATGCAGGAGGAATAACAGGATTGATGAAGACGCCATTGTCGAAAGCGAGCTTCGTCACCTTGAAAGTCTTGAAGACATCCCTCACATAAAGTGGGATGATAGGACTCTCAGTCTCTCCCATCTCAAATCCTGCGTCCTTGAAACGTGCGAGAGCGTAGTTGGTCACCTTCCAAAGGTTCTCTATTCTCTCGGGTTCCGACTTGAGGATATTGAGGGCTTCCATAGCGGCAGCCGTAGTGGCTGGTGTGTTGCTGGCTGAGAAGATGTAAGTTCTGGAATTGTGGCGCAGGTAGTTGATGGTGTCGAAGTCGGCGGCAATGAATCCACCGATTGAAGCCAACGACTTACTGAAGGTACCCATGATGAGGTCAACATCGTCGGTGACCCCGAAGTGGTCGCAAGTACCACGTCCGTTGCGGCCGAAGACACCCAGACCATGAGCCTCATCCACCATGATGGAGGCATCGTATTTCTTCTTGAGAGCCACAATCTCTGGCAACTTGGCCAAATCGCCCTCCATGGAGAAAAGTCCATCGGTGACGATGAGCTTCACTGCCTCTGGATTACAGATCTTGAGTTTGGCCTCAAGGTCGTTCATGTCGTTGTGCTTGTAGTGAAGGAAGGTGGAATAAGAAAGTCGCCTTCCATCTACAATAGAAGCATGGTCACGGTCGTCGCCAAGGATATAATCGTTGCGACCTGTCAGACACGAAACAACTCCTGAGTTCACGGTGAAACCTGTGGAATAGACCAATGCGTCGTCTTTTCCCACAAAGTCAGCCAACTCATGCTCCAGCTGAACGTGTATGTCGAGTGTTCCGTTGAGGAATCTGGATCCAGCGCATCCCGTACCATATTTCTGAACTGCCTTCACAGCGGCATCGACGATTCGTTTGTCGTAGGTGAGACCCATGTAAGAATTAGAACCGAACATGAGCACCTTCTTACCGCTCATCATGACTTCAGTGTCCTGATGGCTGTCGATTTGTCTGAAGTATGGATAAACACCCATTTCCATGAATTTCTGGGGCTCGCGATACTTCTTGAATCTTTCTTGTAATAAACCCATAATACAATTAGCAATCCTTTAAGTGCGACATGCCGTCAGCAGTTTGCTGCTCACAACACAACTTGACGCTCTTTATCAACCCGGCTCAACCAGCCGTATTAAATAAATAATGTGTCCACTTTTTTCAAGGTGTCACACACCAAGTTGACGATGATGTCCACTTAAGGCACTTTTTAGTTGATATGATTTTAAAATCCTTTTATTACTCTTGATTTCTCCAATCAGTGTGCAAAGTTACTAAAAATTGTTTTTATATCCATCGTTTCCATTAAAAAATTGCATTTTAAATAAAACAATGGGGAATAAAAGCGCAAAATTAAGTCGGAAATGCTATATTTGCAGTTGCAAAAGATGAAAAAGACATGAGTGCAACCAAACAGAAAATCGTATTCATCATCAACCCCATTTCTGGCAACAAGGGCAAGGAAGTGGTGGAGCGCAACATATCGACCATCATCGACAATGAACGCTACGATGTGGAGATTGTACGCACAAGCCACAAAGGTCATGCTACCGACATCACCAAGCAGGCGGTGAAAGACAAGGTGGACATCGTCTGCGCAGTGGGCGGCGACGGAACAGTCAACGAGGTGGCACGATCACTGGTCAACACACAAACAGCCCTGGCCATCGTGCCTTTCGGATCTGGCAACGGACTGGCCCGACACCTACAGATCCCCATGGAGTCGCCTAAAGCGCTACGGCTCATCAACGAGGGATACATCCAACCCATGGATTACGGACTGGTCAACAACACTCCCTTTTTCTGTACCTGCGGAGTGGGATTCGACGCTTTCATCTCAGCGAAGTTTTCGGAGAGCGGGAAAAGAGGACCGCTGACCTACATGGAGAACGTGCTGCGCAACGGACTGAACTACAACCCGGAAACCTACGAGCTGGAGAGCGAGGATGAATACAACGTGAAATCAACATATAAGGCTTTCCTCATCTCATGCGCCAATGCTTCGCAGTACGGCAACAACGCATTCATCGCACCACAGGCTTCGGTGCGCGACGGACTGATGGACGTGACCATCATCGAACCGTTCAATCTGGTGGACGCTCCTGCCATAGCCATACAGCTCTTCAATGGAACCATCGACACCAACAGCCGAATCAAGACTTTCCAGTGCCGCAACCTGACCATCAAGCGTTCTAAGCCAGGAGTGATACATTTCGACGGAGAACCTAAACTAACGGGAAAGACCGTGAAGGTGAAACTCATACCCAAAGCTTTGCGATGTGTGTGCGCTAAAGAGGAAGGACCCATGAAAATGGCGCGCAACATACAGAACTTCTTCAACGAGCAGTTCTACGACGTCTTCTACCGATCGGAAGAACTGATTGAGACCAACCCCCTCCTTGGCCACATCACCAAACT
>CAMOWU010000113.1 GCA_946628545.1 uncultured Bacteroides sp.
GTATCCTCCCCTTTTCCAACCGAGAAAAACACATGAAGGAACTTAGAAAAAAATGCTGTTTGCGCTTACAGAGCACAATAAAAAGTGTAAATATGACACTATATGTTAAACAACATATTTTTTAGCCCCTATATTTGCATAAATAAGTTTACCTTTACCGAAATTTGTGAATCAACCAAAAAATAAAGAGTTTTTATGATGAAAAATTTCAAATCTATGATGCTTGGCACAGGTGTTGCCATGGCACTCTTGTGCGCTTGCACCAACCCAACTAACAAACCTAAAGGAGCAGCAGACCAAACAGGCCTCGACGCCGCAAAGTTCGACACCACCTACACCGACGCTGTGAAAGGCGAAAAGAAGGTAGGCCTCTACACGCTCAAGAATGCCAATGGCATGATTGTCAACATCACCAACTTCGGTGGACGTATCGCAGCCATCTATGTTCCCGACAAGAATGGCAAGTTGCAGGACGTGGTCCTCGGCTTCGAGAGTGCCGACGCCTACTTCCCACAGAACAACGCCTCTGACTTCGGTGCAGCTATCGGTCGCTATGCCAACCGTCTGAACCAAGGCAAGATCAAATGCGACGGCAAGGAGATCCAGCTTCCCCAGAACAACTTCGGCCATTGCCTCCACGGAGGTCCTTCAGGATGGCAGTATCAGGTGTATGACGTTGTTTCCTCAGCCGACAACAAACTCGTGCTCGCTATGGACTCCCCCGATGGTGACAACAACTTCCCTGGCAACGTGAAAGCCACGGTGACTTACACACTGACAGACGACAACGCCATCGAAATCAACTATGAGGCAACCACAGACAAAGAGACCGTGGTGAACATGACCAACCACTCTTACTTCAACCTCAGCGGCGACGCCAACAACACCATCCTCGACGAGGTGCTGACCATCGACGCAGATGAATTCACTCCAACCGACACCACTTACATGACCACAGGTGAGAAGCTTTCTGTAGAGGGCACTCCTATGGACTTCCGCGCAGGCAAACCCGTTGGCGAGGGACTCGACAGCTGCACTTTCGAGCAAGTCATCTGGGCAGGTGGCGGCTACGACCACAACTGGGTGCTCAACACCAAGGGCGACACTTCCAAGCCATGCGTGAAACTGGTTGACAACCGCACAGGCATCAGCCTCGAAGTCTATACCAACGAGCCAGGTATCCAGGTTTACACTGGTAACTTCCTCGATGGCAGCTGCACCGGTAAGTACGGCATCAAGTACAAGAAGCAGACAGGTATCTGCCTTGAGACCCAGAAGTATCCTGACTCTCCCAACAAGAACTGGAAGGAATCCAACGCTTACCTGAAGCCAGGCGAGACCTACAACAGCTATTGCAAGTTCAAGTTCGGAGTGGAGAAATAAGTTTTTTTGAGGCTTTAGGCTTTTGACTTTAGGCTTTAGAAGAATATAGAGCAAATCATTATTAACCTAAAAATAGAAAAATAACACAATGAATTGGAACGCTAAAGAATTTATCTGGCTTGACTGGCTGGTACTGGCTATCGGTATCGTGGGTGTTGTATGGGCAGTTTATCGCGCCATCAAGAAAGACAAAGAGAAAATGCAGGGAGCAGACTCACAAGACTACCTGTTTGGAAAAGGTGAGCCATGGTACGTGATTGGTATGGCCATCTTCGCAGCCAACATCGGTTCCGAACACCTCGTAGGTCTTGCTGGTACAGGAGCTAAGGACGGTGTGGGTATGGCCCACTGGGAGATGCAGGGATGGATGATCCTGATCCTCGGTTGGCTTTTCGTGCCTTTCTATCAGCTGCTCAACAACAAAATGGGCAAAATCATCACCATGCCCGACTTCCTGAAATTCCGCTACACGAACCGCACAGGTTCATGGCTCTCAATCATCACCCTGATTGCCTATATTCTGACTAAGGTCAGTGTTACAGCCTTCACTGGTGGTATCTTCTTCGAGTACCTGATCGGCCTTCCCTTCTGGTGGGGCGCACTCGGTTTGATTGCCATCACAGCCGTGTTCACCGTGATTGGCGGTATGAAGGGCGTGATGACCATGTCGTCCATCCAGACTCCTATCTTGATTATCGGTGCTTTCCTCGTACTCTTCCTCGGACTCTACCAACTTGGTGGCGGCAGCATCGTCGATGGATGGCAGAACATGATGGAATACTGTCGTCAACTTCATGACGGATATGGCACCACCCACATGTTCCACTGGGACGACATCAACGCATCTGGCAAACCCGACCCACTATATCATGAGTATCCAGGATTCGTGGTGTTCATCGGAGCATCAATTATCGGTTTCTGGTACTGGTGTACTGACCAGCACATCGTTCAGCGTGTACTTGGCCAGCAGAAGGGCGAATCAAACGAAGAAGTGATGAAGCGCGCTCGACGTGGTACAATTGCCGCTGGTTACTTCAAACTCCTTCCTGTATTCATGTTCCTGATTCCTGGTATGGTAGCCATCTCCCTTGCCAGCGGCAAGTACGGTGACTTCGGTATCTCAATGGATATCACCAACCAGCACGACACCGACGGCGCTTTCGCCATGATGGTGAAGAGCATTCTTCCTGCAGGTATCAAGGGATTCGTGACCATCGGTTTCATTTGCGCCCTCGTCACCTCTCTTGCAGCATTCTTCAACAGTTGCGCCACCCTCTTCACAGAGGACTTCTACAAGCCAATGAAGAAGGGCTTGAGCGAATCTCACTATGTATTCGTAGGCCGTGTGGCTACAGTGGTAGTTGTGATTCTTGGCCTGCTCTGGTTGCCAGTGATGATGAACATGGGTAACCTCTACAGCTACCTCCAGGGCATCCAGTCGTTGCTGGCTCCAGCCATGGTTGCTGTGTTCACACTTGGTATCCTCAGCAAGAAAATCAGTCCTAAGGCAGGTGAATGGGGTCTTATCGGTGGCTTCATCATCGGTATGCTCCGTCTGGTGACCAATGTGATCACCGACACAGGCAGCAAGGCTATGGACGGTGCATTCTGGAATGCGACCACATGGTTCTGGCAGACCAACTGGCTGGTGTTTGAGTGCTGGTTGCTCGTCTTCATCGTATTGCTGATGATTGTGGTGTCGTTCTTCACTCCTGGTCCAACCAAGGAGCAAGTGGATGCCATCACCTTCACTCCTGAGTACCGCAAGCAGATTGCCGCTAGCTGGGGCTTCTGGGATATCGTAGGTACTCTTGGTGTGCTCGCTCTCTGCGGTTGCTTCTACTGGTATTTCTTCTAAACATCAAACATCGGGTATGTGGGAGCCAGCCTCCCACATACCTTCATCAACCCAAAGTCATCTTCGGAGGAAGCGGAAAACTCCGAATATTCCGAAAACCCGAAAACTCCGATGATTCGGTCCCCCCGATGACTCGGAAACTCAGAACACTACGAAAACAAACAAATGCCCAGCTTTTATCACGAATACGAACGCTTCTATGTATCTGTTGACTGTGTGATCTTCGGTTTCTCAGGTGGCAACCTCAAACTGCTGATCCAAAAACGGCCCTACGAACCAGGTCTTGGAGAAGACTCCCTCATCGGTGGTTTTATAGGCAAGGATGAAAGCGTCAATGCAGCAGCCTCACGGGTTCTGACCTACTTCACAGGACTGGAGGATGTGTATATGCAGCAACTGGGTGTATTTGGCGAAGTGGAACGCGACCCAGGCGAACGTGTCATCTCAGTCGTCTTTTATGCACTGATAGACGTTCGCGCATACAACGAAAACCTGTCGGAAAAGCGCAACGCGCGCTGGATCGACATCGACAATCTCCCCCGACTCTGTCTCGACCACAACGAGATGGTAGAGAAAGCAAGGGAGGCCCTCAAATCGAGGATCAACAACGAACCCATAGGCAGCAACCTCCTGCCCGAGCTCTTCACATTGAGCCAACTTCAATCCCTGCACGAGTCTATCCTGGGCTACCCGATAGACAAACGCAATTTCCGCCGCTCTGTGCTCTCCCACGGACTGATTGAGCGCACCGAAAAGATGGATAAAGAATCCTCACGACGCGGCGCAGCACTCTTCAAGTTTGCAAAAGAAACGAGGAAAAGAGGAAACGACTAATCGATTGAACGATTAAACGATTAAACGATTGAACGATTGAACGATTGAACGAAAAAACGACAATAACGACAATAACGATAATAACGATAATAACGACAATAACGAGATAATCACAACCAATAAAAATTATTGAATATGTTAGAGCAATTAAAGGAAAAAGTACTGAAAGCTAACCTTGACTTAGTGAAGCAAGGCCTTGTGATTTTCACCTGGGGCAATGTGTCAGGCATCGACCGCGAGAAAGGTCTGGTGGTGATCAAACCCAGCGGCGTGAGCTACGACGACATGAAAGCCAGCGACATGGTCGTGGTGGACTTGGAGACAGGCAAGGTGGTTGAAGGCGACCTCAACCCATCCTCCGACACTCCTACTCACCTTGTTCTGTACAAGGCATTCCCCAACATCCAGGGTGTGGTGCACACACATTCCACCTACGCCACAGCTTGGGCCCAGGCAGGCAAAGACATTCCCAATATCGGCACCACCCATGCCGACTACTTCTACAAAGCCATCCCCTGCACCCGCGACATGACAGAGGCAGAGGTGAAAGGCGACTATGAGCTTGAGACAGGCAACGTGATCGTTGACCGCTTCAAAAGCGAGAACATCAACCCCGACCACACACCAGGCGTACTGGTGAAGAACCACGGTCCATTCTCTTGGGGCACGAGTCCCGACAACGCTGTCTATAACGCCAAAGTGATGGAGCAGTGCGCCAAGATGGCATTCGTTTCATTCGCCGTGAATCCCGAGACCACAATGAACCCGCTATTGGTGGAGAAGCACTACAGCCGCAAGCATGGTCCCAACGCCTACTACGGACAGAAGAAGAAATAAAGACAATTCCTCTATTGGAATAACATTCACACAATACTAACAAACTTAAAATCATTTAAAAACATTATGAAAGCATTTGAGAATTTAGAGTTATGGTGGGTGACTGGTGCACAGTTGCTCTACGGTGGTGACGCAGTCGTACAGGTTGACGCTCACTCGAAGGAAATGGTAGAAGGTTTGAATGCCGGTGGCATTATTCCCATAAAGGTGGTTTACAAAGGCACAGCCAACTCCTCCAAGGAGGTTGAGGACGTGATGAAGGCCGCCAGCAACGATCCTAAGTGCGCCGGTGTGATCACTTGGATGCACACCTTCTCACCCGCCAAGATGTGGATCAAGGGTCTGCAGGCTCTCCAGAAGCCATTGCTCCACTTCCACACCCAGTACAATGCCGAGATTCCTTGGGACAAGATCGATATGGACTTCATGAACCTCAACCAGAGCGCTCACGGCGACATCGAGTTCGGTCATATCTGCACTCGTATGCGCGTGGCTCGCAAGGTGGTTTGTGGCTATTGGAAGAGCGAAGAAGTTCAGAAGAAGATTGCAGTTTGGGCTCGCGTGGCAGCCGGTGTGGCTGACGCCAAGAACGTTCGCTGCTTGATGTTCGGTATGAACATGAACAACGTTGCAGTGACCGACGGCGACCGCGTGGAATTCGAGCAGCGTCTGGGCTACCATGTAGATTACTACCCCGTTTCTTCTCTGATGGAGTACTTCAAGAAGGTGACCGACGATGAGGCTTGCGAACTGGTTGAGGAGTACAAGAAGCTCTACACCATCAAGATTGACGAGAGTGGCGAGGAAGTATATTGGGAGAAGGTGAAGAACGCAGCCAAGGCTGAGATCGCTCTGCGCCGCGTGCTCAAGGACGAGGGCGCAACCGCCTTCACCACCAACTTCGACGACCTCGGTGGCGCCGACATCGACGATCCCAACTTCCTGGGCTTCGACCAGATTCCTGGTTTGGCTTCACAGCGCCTGATGGAAGAGGGCTATGGCTTCGGTGCTGAGGGCGACTGGAAGACCGCTTGCCTCTTCCGCACACTTTGGGTGATCCAGCAGGGCATGCCAAGAGGTTGCTCATTCCTGGAGGACTACACCCTCAACTTCGCCGGCGACCGCTCTTCTTGCCTGCAGAGCCACATGCTCGAGGTTTGTCCTCTCATCGCAGTTGACAAACCCAAGCTCGAGGTTCACTTCCTGGGCATCGGTATCCGCAAGCAGCAGACCGCCCGTCTGGTGTTCACTTCTAAGGTAGGCCGTGGTATCAAGGCTACAGTTGTTGACCTTGGCAACCGCTTCCGTCTGATTTCTCAGGAAGTGGAGTGCATCGAGCCAAAGCCCATGCCTAAGCTTCCTGTGGCTTCCGCTCTCTGGGTTCCACAGCCCACATTCGAGATCGGTGCTGGCGCTTGGATCCTCGCTGGTGGTACCCACCACAGCGCTTTCTCCTACGACATCGACGAGGAGTACTGGGAGGACTTCGCTGAGATGACAGGCATCGAGTACGTGAAGATCAACAAGAACACTTGCATCAGCGAGTTCAAGCAGCAGCTTCGCAACAACGAGGTTTACTTCATGTTGAACAAAGCTCTCAAGTAATAGACTATGGACGCTAAATCAACCATCCAAGCAGGTAAAGCCATACTCGGTATCGAGTTTGGCTCTACCCGCATCAAGGCTGTTCTCATCGACGAGGAGAACAACCCCATTGCACAAGGCAGCCACACTTGGGAAAACCAGTTGGTCGATGGATTGTGGACCTACAGCATCGACGCCATCTGGTTCGGACTTCAGGACTGCTACTCCGACCTGCGCAAGAACGTGCTGGCGAAATACGACATCGAGATCGAGAAACTGGCTTCTATCGGTATCAGCGCCATGATGCACGGCTACATGCCGTTTAACGACAAGGGCGAGATCCTGGTTCCTTTCCGTACTTGGAGAAACACCAACACGGGCAAGGCTGCAGCCAAGCTGTCGGAGTTGTTTGTCTATAACATACCTCTCCGCTGGAGCATCTCCCACCTCTACGAGGCAATTCTCGACAACGAGGAGCACGTGAAGGACATCACTTTCCTCACCACCCTCGCAGGTTATATCCACTGGCAGTTGACCGGCCAGAAGGTGCTGGGTATCGGCGACGCATCAGGTATGATTCCTGTTGACCCGAACACCAAGACCTACGATGCCACCATGGTAGAGAAGTTCGACAAGCTCATCGAGCCTTACGGCTTCGGTTGGAAATTGCTCGACATCCTTCCCAAGTCAATAGTGGCTGGTGAGAACGCTGGTTTCCTGACACCAAACGGTGCACAGCGTCTTGACATCTCCGGTCATCTGAACCCAGGTATTCCTCTCTGTCCTCCAGAGGGTGACGCCGGCACAGGTATGGTAGCCACCAACGCCGTTAAGCAGCGTACAGGTAATGTATCCGCAGGCACATCCTCGTTCTCAATGATTGTGCTGGAGAAAGAACTCTCCAAGCCTTACGAGAAGATCGACATGGTGACCACACCCGACGGTAGTCTCGTGGCTATGGTACACTGCAACAACTGCACCTCCGACATCAACGCCTGGGTGAACATCTTCAAGGAGTACCAGGAGATGCTGGGTGTGCCAGTGAACATGGGTGAGATCTACACCAAGTTGTTCAACAAGGCTCTTGAAGGAGCCCCCGACTGCGGTGGCTTGATGTCCTACAACTATGTGTCAGGCGAGCCTGTGACAGGTCTTGCCGACGGCCGTCCTCTCTTCGTTCGCTCCGCCAACGACAAGTTCAACCTTGCCAACTTCATGCGCGCCCACCTCTATGGTGCCATCGGTGTGCTGAAACTGGGTAATGACATCCTGCTGAAGGAGGAGAACGTGAAAGTCGATCGCATCACAGGCCATGGAGGCTACTTCACCACCAAGGGTGTAGGTCAGCGCATGCTCGCCGCAGCCCTCAACTCGCCTATTTCTGTCATGGAGACAGCAGGAGAAGGTGGCGCATGGGGTATCGCCCTGTTGGCTTCCTACGTGGTGAACAACGACAAGAAGCAGAACTTGGCCGACTGGCTCGACGAGAAAGTGTTCGCTGGCAATGCCGGTGTGGAAGTGGCTCCAACTCCCGAGGAGGTAGCAGGCTTCAACGCCTACATCGAGAACTACAAGGCTTGCCTGCCTATTGAGGAGGCAGCCGTAGCTTCCAAGAAATCGGAATAACACACAAGATGATCATCACTGACCGTGGCCGCGATTTTCTCCAGCCACGGTCTTGATGGTTTTTATTCTTTATTATTACTTCAACTTTAATATCAAACAGACAATAAGAAAAGAAAATGAACGACATCAAAGTATTGAACCACGCAGCCGACAACATCCGTATCCTGGCTGCCTCAATGGTAGAGAAAGCGAAGTCGGGTCACCCAGGCGGTGCCATGGGTGGTGCAGACTTCATCAACGTGCTTTATTCTGAGTTTCTGGAGTACGATCCCGAGAATCCCGCTTGGGAAGGTCGCGACCGCTTCTTCCTCGACCCGGGCCACATGTCGCCCATGCTCTATTCTCAGCTCGCCCTGATTGGCAAGTTCACCACCGACGAGCTTCAGACTCTCCGCCAGTGGGGTTCGGTTTGTCCCGGACACCCCGAGGTAGATGTGGAGCGCGGCATCGAGAACACCTCCGGTCCTCTTGGACAGGGTCATACTTTCGCAGTGGGTGCTGCCATCGCCGCCAAGTTCCTTGCCGCCAAGACTGGCAACCCCGCTTTCGCCAACGAGACCATCTATGCCTATATCTCTGATGGTGGCGTGGAGGAGGAGATCTCTCAGGGCTCAGGCCGTATCGCCGGTCACCTGGGACTCGACAACCTCATCATGTTCTACGACTCCAACGACATCCAGCTCTCTACCGAGTGCAAGGATGTGATGACTGAGGACACCGCCGCCAAATACCGCGCATGGAACTGGAACGTGATCGAGATCAACGGTAACGACGCTCAGGCCATCCGCGACGCCATCTGCGCCGCCAAGGCAGAGAAGGAACGTCCAACACTGATCATCGGTAAGTGCATCATGGGTAAGGGAGCCTTGAAGGCCGACGGCAGCTCTTACGAGCGCAACTGCAAGACCCACGGCGCTCCTCTCGGTGGCGACAACTACGTGAACACCGTGAAGAACCTCGGTGGCGACCCAGAGAACCCATTCGTCATCTTCGACGACGTGAAGGAACTGTATGCCAACCGCGCAAAGGAACTGAAGGAGATCATGGCCAAGAAGTATGCTGAGGAAGAGGCATGGAAGAAAGCCAATCCTGAGATGGCAGCCAAGTGCGCCGCTTGGTTCTCCAACGCCACTCCACAGGTGGATTGGGCAGGTATCACCCAGAAAGAGGGCGACGCCACCCGCAACGCTTCAGCCACAGTGCTGAGCGCACTTGCCGAGCAGGTGGAGAACATGATCTGCGCTTCTGCCGACCTCTCCAACTCCGACAAGACCGACGGCTTCTTGAAGAAGACCCACGCCTTCCTGAAGGGCGACTTCACTGGTGCCTTCTTCCAGGCAGGGGTAGCCGAGCTGACGATGGCTTGCTGCTGCATCGGTATGAGCCTCCACGGAGGTGTCATCCCCGCTTGCGGTACTTTCTTCGTGTTCTCCGACTACATGAAACCAGCCGTTCGTATGGCAGCCTTGATGGAACTGCCCGTGAAGTTCATCTGGACCCACGACGCATTCCGTGTGGGCGAGGACGGTCCTACTCACGAGCCAGTTGAGCAGGAAGCTCAGATCCGCCTGATGGAGAAACTCAAGAACCACCACGGCAAGAACTCCATGCTCGTGCTTCGTCCCGCCGACAGCGACGAGACCACAGCTTGCTGGAAACTCGCTATGGAGAACACCAGCACTCCATCCGCTCTTATCCTGTCGCGACAGGGCATCGCCAAGTTGCCAAAGGGCACTGACTACAGCCAGGCAGCCAAGGGTGCTTACATCGTGGCTGGCAGCGACGAGAATCCCGACGTGATCCTCGTAGCCAGCGGATCAGAGGTTTCCACTCTCGTAGCCGGTGCAGAGCTGCTGCGCAAGGACGGTGTGAAGGTTCGCATCGTGAGCTGCCCATCAGAGGGTCTGTTCCGCAGCCAGAGCAAGGAGTACCAGGAGAGCATCCTTCCATGTGGTGCCAAGATCTTCGGTCTGACCGCAGGTCTGCCAGTGAACCTCGAGGGTCTGGTAGGTGCCAACGGCAAGGTGTTCGGTCTGGAGAGCTTCGGTTTCTCTGCTCCTTACAAGGTGCTCGACGAGAAACTTGGCTTCAACGCCCAGAACGTGTATAACCAAGTGAAGGAGATGCTCTAATGATCGGTATAGCAAGCGACCATGCGGCTTTTCAGCTGAAGCAGTTTGTCAAGCAGTATCTTGAGGAGAAAGGCCTCGAGTACAAGGACTACGGCACCTACACAGAGGAGAGCTGCAACTATGCCGAGTTCGGTCATAAGCTGGCCGAGGGCATAGAGAAAGGCGAGGTGTATCCAGGCATTGCCATGTGCGGCAGCGGTGAGGGCATCAGCATGACGCTCAACAAGCACCAGAGCATCCGCGCCGGCCTGTGCTGGATACCCGAGATCGCTCACCTGATCCGTCAGCACAACGATGCCAACGTACTGGTGATGCCAGGCCGTTTCATCGACAACGACATGGCTCGCAAGATCATGGACGAGTTCCTCAACACTGAGTTTGAGGGCGGACGCCATCAAAAGCGCATCGAAGCCATACCACTGAAGAAGTAAAAGATAGGGGTGCATCCTTGGATGCACCCCATTTTTTTCGATTAATCGGGGAATCGTTTAATCGGATAATCGTTTATTCGTTTAATCGTTCAATCGTTTAATCGAAGAATCGTTTAATCGGATAATCGTTTATTCGTTTAATCGTTCAATCGTTTAATCGAAGAATCGTTTAATCGTTTAATCGAGAAATCGTTTTAATCGA
>CAMOWU010000114.1 GCA_946628545.1 uncultured Bacteroides sp.
TTCAAGGCAGAAGAAGCACATCAGGAATCTCTTGACGTATTTGCCCATTTTCCTTGTTTATATCCCGAATTTGCGAATTATCGAATTTTTCTTGCGAACACGAATCGGACGAATCTGGCGAATGCGGTGACCGCATGGCGCATGCCTAGGCATGCTTTCGTGTAATTTGTGTGATTCGTGTTCGTCAAGAGTCAACCTTGATAGTTTTTGTCCCGGATTTGCGAATTATCGAATTCTTCTTGCGAACACGAATCGGACGAATCTGGCGAATGCGGTGACCGCATGGCGCATGCCTTAGGCATGCTTTCGTGTAATTTGTGTGATTCGTGTTCGTCGAGAGTCAACCTTGATAGTTTTTGTCCCGGATTTGCGAATTATCGAATTTCTTAGTTGTTCGTCGCGAAGGCTTGCCTTCGCCAAATTCTCAAATTCTCTAATTCGTGACAATTATTATATCCCGAATTTGCGAATTATCGAATTATTGCATAGGGAAATTCTTTAATTCTCTAATTCGGGATAATTAACAACAAATCGGGATTACTTCTTGCGTTTGCTTTTCGCCTTTTTCTTGATCTTCTTGACCACCTTAGGTTCCGTCTTGATGGCTTGGCAGATGATCTCCGCCATCTTTTTGGCTCCTTCGGCACGAGGATGGATGCCATCGCGCTGCATCAGCGGCTCGGCCTCAGCAGCAGAGAAGGGCGTGTGGAGATCAATGACCTCGAGTCCATTCTCAAGAGCCAGTCGGTCGATAGTGGGTATGATGGCATTGGTGATGACGCTGTCGTTGATGGTCCATGTGTCCTTCCATGCCTTGACAGGGTAGGCGAGGAAGATGCGTGGACGACTCGGCAGAGCCTTCAACTCGTCGATCATCTGCTGCATGTCCTGATAGAACTCATCGCCATGTTTCCAGTTCTCCGTTTTGCTGTCGTTGGTGCCCAGTTTGATGACCACCACTTGCGGGTCGAACTGCTTGCAGTCCTGCCATGCGAACTCCTTCATGTAGGGGTTGTCGCCTTTGTTGAGCATGGTACGAGCCCCGCGGCCGAAGTTGCGTACGTAGTAACCTTCACCGAGCATCTTCTGCAACTGAGCGGGATAACCGTAGATGTCGCTCAGGTCGATGCCCGAACCATCCGTGATGCTGTTGCCCACACAAGCCACACGGATGGCTTGATGACGGGGAGCCTTCAGTCGCGAAAGCCATGTGGTCAGTGTCTGCAACATGGCGTCGTGATAGGCGAAAGAAGGTTTGTAGCCCCAGCCATGTCCTGCCTCAGGGTAGATGTGGAGAGCGGCGGAGACGTCGTTCTGCCGCAAAGCGGTATAATAGTTGACACCATTGCCGATGGGTGGCACCACTCGGTCGTCGTCGCTCATGAAGAGGATGGCTGGCGGTGTGATGTGTCGTTTCACTTGTCGTTCGTTGGAAAACGCCTGGCGCATTCTCTCGTTCTCCCGGTCTTTACCCAGGAAGTTGGACTGCGAACCGCGGTGGGTGAAGCGGTCCTCCATGGTGATGACGGGATAGAAAAGGATCTGGAAGTTGGGGCGTGCGTAGAAGTCGGCATGTGTGGCGACGGTGGAAGCCAGATGACCACCAGCGGAGAATCCCATGATACCCACGTCGTAGGGGTTGATGTGCCAGACAGCCGCGCTGTCGCGTACCGTGCGTATGGCGTTCTCAGCATCGCTGATAGGAATGTTGCGGTCGCCCTTGGGCATTCTGTACTTCACCACGAAATAGGCGATGCCCTGGTCGTTGAAGTAGGGCGCCCAGTCGGTGCCTTCATAGTCCATGCACACCATGGCGTAGCCACCACCTGGGCAATCCACCACGGCACGTCCTGTGGCCTTGGCTGGATCGGGCAGAAAGGCATAGACCACCGACTGTCCATCGCTGGAGTTGACAAACTCAAACTGGCGCTGAGCATACGTGCAAGCCGATAGCACCAGTGACAATACGAATAGAATTTTCCTCATATTATATAAATAGGTTAAAGTTATTTTGTTCGTGTTTTCACGCTTCATGTAAGCAAAATTAAATATAATGATTGGATTACGGGGCAGAAGAAGCGACATTTTATATTTTCTTCGCCGCAAAATCGTCTCCATTTCCCTTTTATTGTATATATTTGCACAAATAATCATGTCTATGTAACTGTGCAAGCAACTTTGGACGATTATCGCAGAATGGCAGGCCATCTTGTCATGAAGTCCTGTTGGTTCCATTAACATTCGACATTAACGACTAAAAGCATACCTCAGAAAAATGAAACGCTTGTTTTTATCCCTGATCATGATCTGGTCGGTGGTCATCATCTCCGCCCAGACCTCGTCATTCATGAAAAAACTCGCCGCACTCGACGGCGTGAGTGGAGTGGAAAAACTTGATTCCAACACCTTCCCAGAGAAATATCTCATCAGGGTGCGTCAGAACGTCGATGGCGACACACCCGACAAAGGAACCTTCAACCAGCGCGTTGTCGTGGGGTATAAGGGCGAAGACCGTCCCACGGTCATCGTCACCGAAGGCTACTATGCCGACTATGCCCTCAGTCCCTCATACATAGAAGAACTGTGCCGGCTGTTCGACGCCAACATGGTCTTCTGCGAGTACCGCTATTTCGGACCTTCCACCCCCGAGCCCTGCGACTGGACCTACATGACCGTTGGCAACTCCCTGCGCGACCTCCATCACGTCAACCAGACGCTGCGCCAGGTCTTCAAGGGCAAGTGGATTTCAACAGGTATCAGCAAAGGCGGCCAGACCACCATGTTCTACCGCGCCTATTACCCCGACGACGTGGATGTGTCGGTGTCGTATGTGGCCCCCCTCAACAAACGGGTGGAAGACGGACGGCATGAACCCTTCCTCAGCAAGAAAGTGGGTACGAAGGAAGAGCGCGAGGCTGTGCTGGCTGCCCAGATGCACCTGATGGAGCGCAAGGCCGACATCCTGCCTCAGTGGGAAGCCTATTGCAAAAGCCACGACTACAGCTACAGAGTGCCGATGGCCGATATCTACGACTACTGCGTGATGGAATATCCCTTTGCGCTCTGGCAGTGGGGAACACCCGTTTCCGTCATTCCCAGTGCGGACGCTTCCGACGAGGTCTGGCTCAAGCACTTCATCGAGGTCTCCTCGCCCGACTATTTCTCACACCCCAACCGCTACATGCCCTTCTTTGTGCAGGCTGCCAAGGAACTCGGTTACTACGGTTACGACAACAAGCCCTTCAGAAAACTGTGCAGTGTGAAGCGTCCCAAGCACTACCTGCGCGACGTGATGCTCACCGAGGAACTGTGTAATTTGAAATTCGACAAGTCGTTGTATAAACACACCCGTCGCTATCTGAAGAAGAACGACCCGCGCCACATCTTCATCTACGGCGAGATCGACCCGTGGTCGTCGAGTGGTGTGGCTGGATGGCTCGATTGCAGCCGGAAACTGAACATGCGTGTCTATGTGCAGCCCCGTGGCAGCCACACCGCCCGCATTGGCAACATGCCCGAACAGATGAAGAACGAGATCATCGGACGTATCACCCGTTGGTTATATGAATAAGGTTATGGATACGGAAACGAATACTGCGGAAAAACAGAACATCTTGTTCCTCAACGTTCTCAGTCTGCCCTCCAACGGTGACTTCGTGGGCATAGAGAACATGCTGCAACTCATGGACAACCTCACAGCGCCCTCTGTGCTGAGAACCTATTATGAGGAACCCTTCGAGGGCACCGTTCAGGTCAATGCCAGTGTCATCCTCATGTGTAAGGCAGGGGAAGTCACCATCAGGGTCAATTTCGAGGACTATGTGATGCACACAGGCGATGTGGCCATTGTCATTTCCGGCAATTTCATCCATGTCATCGACTATACCAAAGACCTTGAATTTGCCGCCATCGCCTTGGCCAACGGTTATTTCGACCTTTCCAACAACGCCATTGTGCCTATGGCCCTGATGAAGCACTTCATGGCGCGCCCTGTGTTCCATATCGACGACAACACCCTCAACGACTGTCTCGCAGTCTATGGCTTCCTCAAGCGCAGGCTCATGATCAAAGAGTCGATCTACAGGGAAGAACTGGCGCAAAACTGCATCTCCACACTTGTCTATATGGCCCACCAGATCCTTCTCGACAGCGACGCCGAACTCGACATACCTAAGGCCAAATCGAGGCAACAGCAGATTTTCGAGCATTTCATCAACGAGGTGAACCGACACTTCATGCAGGAACGAAACGTCTATTTCTATGCAGACAAACTCTTCATCACCCCCAAGTACTTGTCGCTCATCGTCAAGCAAGTCAGCGGCAAGTCTGCCACCGACTGGATCAACGACTACGTGGTGCTGGAGGCCAAGGCACTGTTACGGGTGAAATGGAACAGCATCAAGGACGTGAGCAACAAACTCAACTTCCCCAACCAGTCGTTCTTCGCCAAGTACTTCAAGCAGCACACCGGCATGACCCCCAAGCAATACAAGCAGAAAGAGTAGATAAATGCCGTGCGTAATTACTTCGTTCACATGTAGGGACGCGACGTGTCGCGTCCGCTACAGTACAGCAGAATTGCTCCTATTTAATAAACATGTGATTTCAGGGGTAGGAGGTTCGGCATTCCTGCCGAACATTTTTGTGTGGCAGGAAAGCCGAATGTATTTTTGTGCGTGAGGAAAGCCGAACATTTTTGTGCGGCAGGAATGCCGCACCTCCTATTAGGGCAGATTAGTCACCTGGTGTGCGTGATAATGTTAAATCATTCTAAATTCGACCTTTGGGACAATTCTGTAGGATTGCAAAACTTGAATATTTCATAGGAAATGCTCACTTTTGCATATTCGTTGGTATTTGAGAACTTTATAAAGATTATCAAGATATTATGATGTGGAGTAAACTTTGTCATTTCAGTCCCTTGTTCGTATGCTTGATTGTAGTGACGTTGCTATCGTGTGACAATAAGAACAAGGAACAAAGCGAACATGTGCCATACGTCAAACTGGAGTCGGTCAGTGGAGCCATTTCTGCCCGTACGCTCGAATATCCAGGCCGCACCAAACCTGTCGATGAGGTCAATGTGTCGTTTCGCGTGTCCGGACCTATTGTGAGCATGAACGTCAAGGAAGGCGATTTCGTCAAAAAAGGACAGTTGATCGCCCAGATGGACCAGCGCGACTACAGTCTGCAACTCAAAGCAGTCGAGGCTGAATACCAGTCGGTCAAGGCCGAGGCTGAACGTATCATCGCCATGTATCAGGAGGGCAGCACCACAGCCAATAACTACGACAAGGCCCGATTCGGACTGCAGCAGATTACCGAAAAACTCAACCACGCCCGCAACCAGCTCAACGACACCCGTCTGGTGGCCCCCATCAGCGGTTTCGTATCCACCCGCTATCACGAGGCAGGAGAGACCGTGGCCCAGGGCATGCCCATTGTGGCTATATCCAGCGGCAACAACATCGAGGTGGAAATCAACCTCAGCAGCAACGACTTCGCCAAAAGGTCCAACTTCCTCTCCTACAGTTGCACCTTCGACGTCATCCCAGGGAAGAAATTCCCGCTGTCCGTCTCGCGTATCAACAACGAGGCCAACAGCAACCAGCTCTACAATGTCAGACTGCGTTTCGCTGGACCCGTTGACCCCAACATCACCACCGGTATGACCACGATGGTCGATATCGAAAGAGCAATGGAAGAGGGAACCATCATCGCCATTTCCAAAGAAGCCCTTTTCGAGTCAGATGGAAAACAATGTGTCTATGTCTATAACGACAAAGCGGGAACGGTCGGCAAAAAGGAGATCAAGGTCAGCCGACTCACCTCCAAGGGAAAGGCCATCGTCACCAGCGGACTTGAAGGCAACGAACGAATCGTCACTGCCGGAGTGCACAAACTCAGGGACGGTCAGCGCGTCAAGCCACTGCCCAATGCCAGCAAATCTAATATAGGAGGATTGCTATGAACATGAATCTCAGCGCTTGGGCTTTCAACAACAAGAAACTCATCTACTTCATCATCATCTGTCTGTGCTTCGGTGGCATTAAGACGGCTTTGGAGATGAGTAAGCTTGAGGATCCCGCCATACCCGTCCGACTTGCGATGGTAGTCACCACCTTCCCAGGAGCATCTGCTCATGAGGTGGAACTCGAGATCACCGACCCTCTGGAGAAATCCATCAACGAGATGTCGGGCGTATCCAATCTCGAAAGCTTTTCTTACAATGACCTGAGCATCATCAGCGTGGAACTCGATGCCACCACCAAGACCGAGGAAATCCAGCAGCAATGGGATATCCTGCGGCGCAAGGTGGCCAATGCAGCAACTTCTTTTCCCGAGGGAGCGCGACAGCCCATCGTGAAAGACGACTTCGGAGAGGTCTTCGGCATGATGTACGCCCTGACGGGCGACGGACTCAACGACCGTCAGATGTCGGATTATGCTGAGCTCATCAAGCGTGAAGTGTCGAGGATAGAAGGTGTCACTCGCGTCGATATCTACGGCAAGCGAACCGAGTGCATCAACATTAACCTCCTTCAGGACAAGATGGCCAATATGGGCGTGATGCCCATGGAGGTCATTCAGACTCTCAACGGACAGAACTCCACCGTTTATTCAGGTTATTTCGAGAACGGCACGAGTCGTGTCAGGGTCAGTGTCAACGACAAGTTCAAGACCGTCGATGACATCGAGGAGATGCTCATCCAGGGTCACGACAACGACCAACTCAAGATCAAGGACATCGCCAAGGTGGAGAAAGGCTACGAGCAACCCACCCGCAACCAGTTGTTCTACGATGGCGAACACGCCTTGGCCATCTCCATCGCCTCGTCTTCAAAATACGACATCATCAAGGTGGGCAATCGTGTGGAAGAGAAACTCAAGAGCATAGAAAATCGACTGCCCGTCGGTATCGAGTACCACAAGATCTTCTTCCAGCCCGAAAGGGTGGGCGACGCCCTCGGCACCTTCCTCATCAACCTGCTTGAGTCGGTGCTGATCGTCGTGGTGGTGCTCATCTTCACCATGGGACTGCGAAGTGGCATCATCATCGGTGTCAGTCTGGTGGTCATCGTGCTGGGGTCCTTCCTCATCCTCGGCCGCATGGGAGGCACACTTCAGCGTGTGTCGCTTGCCTCGTTGATTGTTGCCATGGGTATGCTTGTCGATAACGCCATCGTCATCGTCGATGGCATACTGGTCGATCTGAAGTCGGGCAAGTCGCGCTTCGAGGCACTCACCAGCATTGGAGGCAAGACCGCCATGCCACTGCTCGGAGCCACACTCATCGCCATACTCGCTTTCCTGCCTATCTTCCTTAGTCCCGACACTACAGGACTTTATGTCCACGACCTCTTTGTGGTGCTGGCCGTATCGTTGATGCTGAGTTGGATACTCGCCCTGATCCATGTGCCCCTCATGGCAGATAAATGGTTGCCCAAGAGCAAAGCCAAAGACGACGGGCAGACCGAGAATCAAGAAGACTATAAAGGATTTGCGTACAGAATATTGGAGAAGGTACTGAACTTCTCGCTCAACAACCGTTTTGTGGTCATCTTGAGTGCTGCCGGACTGCTTTTCCTCTGCGGTTTCGGCTATAGGTACCTGAAACAGGCCTTCTTCCCCGATATGGACTACGACCAGCTCTATATGGAGTATAAGTTGCCCGAAGGCACCAACTACACCCAGGTGGAACACGACCTCAACGAGATACGTGAGTACTTGCAGACCCGCGATGAAGTGACACACGTCACCACTTCGCTCGGAGGCACGCCAAGCCGCTACAACCTTGTCCGTTCCATAGCCACTCCGTCGCTGTCCTACGGTGAGTTGATCATTGACTTCAAGTCGCCCAAACTCTTGGTCAAGAACCTCGACGAGATACAAGACACGCTCTCCAAGCGTTATCCGCAGGCGTACGTCAAGTTGAAACGCTACAACCTGATGTATAAGAAATTCCCCATCGAGGTGGTTTTCTGTGGTCCCGATCCCGAAGTGTTGCACAGACTGACCGACTCTACCATGGCGATGGTGGAAGCCAACGAGAAGTTGTGTCTGCCCACCACAGACTGGGAACCCAAGGTGCCTGGATTGGTGGTGGAATACAGCCAACCCGATGCCCGACGCATGGGACTGAGCCGCAGCGACATCGGATTGTCGATGCTTTCTTATACGGGAGGTGTGCCTATAGGCACCTTCTACGACGGCATCCATCCTGAGAACATCTACGTCAACTGCACCGACAACAATGGCAACCGCTTGGAAGACTTGAACAGTGCCTCGGTGTTTGGCATACTCCCCAATGTCAATGGTTTGCTCAACAATCTGAACCTCAACAAGATCATGTCGGGACAAGTCTCCAAACAATCCATCCTTGAGCAACTGACCGCCAGTGTGCCACTGTCGCAAGTGGCCAAGTCGGTTGATTTCCAATGGGAGGACCCTGTGGTGGTGCGCTACAACGGCCAACGCTCACAGCGCGTGCAGTGCAGTCCGGCACCTGGAGAAGGAACGGAGGCTGCCCGTAAGAGTCTGGAGGCCCAGTTGCAGCAACTCCATTTGCCCGAAGGCTACTCCATGACCTGGGAAGGCGAGAAAAAAGCCAGCGACCAGTCCATGAGGTATCTTTTCGATAATTTCCCACTGGCTATATTGGTCATGATCGGTATTCTTATCCTTTTGTTCAAGGACTACAAGAAACCCGTGATCATCTTCTGTTGCATCCCTGTTGTCCTGATAGGTGTTATACCTGCGGTGCTTCTCACCGCCAAGCCCTTTGGTTTTGTGGCTATAGTGGGCGTTTTGGGACTTATTGGTATGATCATCAAGAACGGAATAGTGCTGATGGACGAGATTGATGCTGAGATTCAGGCGGGCATAGCCCCCAAGACGGCTTTGATCCAGAGCAGCAAGAGCCGACTCAGAGCCGTCTCTATGGCTGCCGCAACGACCGTGCTGGGTATGATTCCCCTCATCCCCGACGCACTTTTCGGTTCGCTCGCCGTCACCATCATGGGAGGACTGCTGGTGGGCACGCTTGTCACGCTGGTCTTCCTTCCCGTACTTTATTCCATGTTCTACAAGATTAAATAATATACAGAAAGACTATTTATAGAAGCCCCCTCAAGGAAATGAAACGATTATTATTCATCATATCCACTGTGTTCATCGCCAACACTGCTTTGGCCCAGACCTTGACGCTGGATGAATGTCGGCAGGCTGCCATAGACAACAACAAGCAAGTGGCGAAGTCGAAGGTGGAGCAAGAGAAATCCGACCATATCGTCAGTCTTTATAAGACCAACTTCCTCCCCAAGTTCAATATTGTGGCTGCCGATCTTTATAGTTTCGGCAAAGGCAACTTCACCATCAAGGGTGGGCATCTGCCCATCTACTCCTACAATGAGGCGGCAGGCAAGTTTGTGCCTGATGTCACTATGAACGCCGATGGCAGCTACACGCTCAATCAATATGCCGACTTCCCCGACAAGACGATGAAACTCAAGGTGGAGAATGTGTTCACGGCAGGTGTGATGTTTGAGCAACCCATCTATATGGGAGGTAAGATTACTGCTGCCTACAACATGTCGAAGATCGGTCATCGGATAGCCGGACTGAACATCCGCAAGACGGAGTCGGAGGTGTTGGTGGCCACCGACGAGGCCTACACTATGGTGGTGAGGGCCAAAGAGATGGTGAAAGTGGCTGAGGCTTATCAGGCGATGCTCGACGAACTCTACAAGAATGTGGAGAGCGCTTACCGTCACGGCATGCGCACCCGCAACGACGTGCTGAAGGTGCAGGTGAAGCAAAATGAGGTTGAACTGTCGATTCAGAAAGCCCAAAACGCTGTGCGGTTGGCAAAGATGAATCTCTGCTATTTCATCGGCAAACCGCTCGATTCCGCTATTGATGTTGCTGGGGTGGAGGTCAAGACCGACACAGATGATGCCTATGTGGCTGATGCCACTCAGATTCTCAACCGTCCCGAATACGAGATGCTCAACCAGAAGATGGAACTGGCGCATGAACAGGTGAAACTGACCAAGAGCGACTATATGCCCACCGTTGCCCTGATAGGTGGCTACACATATATCAATGGCTTGAAAGTGGATGGCAACAAACTCATCGACAACGGGGCGGCATCGGCTATGATCACTTTCAAGTTTCCCGTATTCCATTTTGGAGAGGGCAGCCACAAGGTGAAGATAGCCAAGGCTGAGGAGCGACTGGCCATGCTCGACCGCGACGACCTCAACAATAAGATGATGCTCGAACTTACTCAGGCTGCCAACAACCTCAACGAGGCCATCTCTGAGGTGAAGATGACTGCCAAGTCGTTGGAGCAGGCTGCTGAGAATGTGCGCACATCGAAGAAGCAATTCGATGTGGGCTACGAGACACTCACCGACCATCTTGAGGCTCAGTCGCTTTGGCAGAAAGCCTATGCCGACGATGTGGAAGCCCGTTGCAATCTCTTCCTCATGAAATCCAGGTACATGAAAGCCGCTGGAATGATTTTTTAGACCTTAGGCTTTAGACTTTAGACTTTAGGCTTTAGACTTTAGATTTTAGACCTTAGATTTTAGACTTTAGGCTTTAGCCCTTATTGAAAGACAATGACACCGGGCTTGAAAGCCCGGGCACAGGGCTCGCTCAATGGTCTTTAGGCGA
>CAMOWU010000115.1 GCA_946628545.1 uncultured Bacteroides sp.
TTACCATTGGCGGCTACGGTGTAGTCGTGCACTTGGTTGCTGGATGCCACTGTATTGGTATAAGTGGCATCGTAGAAGCGGTGGTAGTGGCCAGAGAAATGCTGCACCTTGCCATCCACCTTACCTGCCGTCTTCATCATGATGGCCGATAATGGATTCTTCTTCAGGGTGTTGGCAGAAGTGGCATCATTGAAGGCTATGCCTGAAGTCTTGGTGCCATAACTGGAAGCGTCGGTGGTGGTGATGTACTGTCCCGACTCGTTCTGGTCGAGCCACCAGCGGTCGCAATCACTGCCAGCCAGCCAAGGATAGTGCTGCATCCACACCGATGCCTCCGAAGCATGCTCCTCTACGAAGGTGTTGAGGTTGTTGACGATGGCGTCAGGTGCGTAGTAAGTGGCGGAAGAAAGCAAGCCTGGGGCTGAATGTGGCTTTTGGAACCAATAGTTGTTGGCGCAGTAGAAACGCACGCCCTTGAACTTGAAAGTGAAGTGATTAGGTTCGAAAGCGCGATTGCTGCCCGAGGTGAAGTAAGAGATATTCTCATCGAAGACACTCTGTCCGTTCCAATAGGTGTTGTTGGTCTTGATGGCATTGATGGTCTGCGTGTCGGCATTGTGCCCACCGGTGCTACCGTATGTCACCCCCTTGCTGCCGTCGGTCCAATAATCAGGCGAAAAGTCGTGGTTGCCGGCGATGAAGATGAACGGTATGCCTGCAGTCTTTGCCACCTCGGCTGTAGCGTTGAGGAAGTTTGTGTGTGTTCCGCTACTACCGTCGTCGCCCTTGTCCTGGTCGATATCGCCCAAGCAGAAGATGATGCTGGTGCGAGGCACGTAGGCGGGCTTGGCAGAGAAAGTCACCTTCCTCGCACCGTCGTTGCCCATGTTGCAGATATTGTTCATGATCTTGGTCAGGTCCTCTGCGCTCGTTCCGTCGTGGCCACTGCCCTGGTTGACATGGCAGTCGGAAATGAACACGGCGGTGAAGTAGTCGTCGGTGTCGAAACGGAAGGCGTATGCCTTGTTCTGATAGGTGAAGACCTCGAGACGGTCGGCATAGATCTTGGTCGTGGTCGGGTTGGGAGTCACCTCACTGGCCGCCACTGTGGCGCCATCGACTTTGACTCCGCTGATGAGCGACGCGAGGTCGGTGCCTGAAGGAGCCGTGATGCGTGTCACCCCATCGGGATCAACCGTGGTGGCCACTTCTCCAGAAGTGTTGTAAGTGAACGTCATCTGTGCATTCATGCCCATAGAAAACAGCGTGAATGCGATAAAAAATAAAATTTTCATCATATCATAAGTTGTTTGTTTGTAGCAAGAAATAAACCGAAAATTCAATCAGCTCAAACTATTCAGATAGCTCTGACTACTTTGATGATTCCCTTTATAATTTGCTTGCAAATAAATAACTTTTTTACGATATTAACAAACTTGATGCTTGAAATTTTGATTTTTCGAATGATTTGGGTAATTTTGCAGATGAAGAAGAATCAATATAAATAGACTTATGATTATTACCGTCAACGATGCCATTTACGAACAAGCCCTTGCTTACACACGTGAGCATGGCCTGGATTTGAACACTATGGTGGAGGATTTCCTGATGAATATGAATACTCCCCATGGATATGTTGCTGTAAACGACGATAAGGTCCAAACCATTTTGAATGAAGAAATGATGAATGGTGGTTTCATGTCTGTGGAGGAAGCAAGGAGGCTGACACTTCAGAAAATCGAGAAAATATATCAACTGAATGGTGAGTTATAGGTATAAAGTCAATCGTCAGGTATTTGAGAATATTGACTCGTTTTATGAACACGTCGCATTACGCTATGTCCATACATATTCCTTTGAACTTCTGAAGAGAAATATCAATGAGGCATACAATAGTATTTATATGATTGAACGTGGGTTACTAAGGCGGAAACCTATTTTGCAAAAATGGCAAGGTCTTTATATGGCCAATACCGACAAATGGTATTTTGCATATCGAATTGAGGGCAATACCATTTTTGTGGTGGATTCTTGCCATGCACAGAATATGCACGAAAAAACTAATTAACAACAACACAATAATGAGAAAACACCTTTTTACCTATTTGGCCTTGTTGGCATTGCCATTCAGTCTGTCAGCCCAGACCGAGACCAGCGTGAGCAGTCCTACAGAGGGCGTCATCACACACGACTACATCGGTGAGAACCGACTCAAGAGCGACGCCCTTCAGATGCTCGCCAATTTCATGCAGTACGCCAAGAGCATCTACACCGATGCCGGCACAAACTCCCAAGGCACAGCCTGTGGCTACTTCAAGGCCAACAGCGCCGGACAGAACAACGAGGACGGTGTGCGCACCAACACAGACATCGCCATGCTCTGCGCCTTTGTCTATAAATACTGTCAGCCTGCGGGGGTGAGCCTTCCCAGCGGCATCACCTACAACGATGTGCTCAGCATGGCCAAGAAAGCCATCGCTTACGCCTACTCCACCCATCGGAGCAATTCCCTCAAGCAGTGTACCAACAACGCATACTGGGGCTCCAGTGGCAGCACCTACGTCTGGGAGAGCAGCCTCTGGACCGAGAGCCTGGGTTTCGCCACCTGGATGCTCCAGGACCAGTTGAGCACCACCGACAAGGCCCGCATCAAGACTGTCATCATGGCGGAGGCCGATTATGAGCTCACCCGCAACATCCCCGTAGGCTATGCCGGCGACACCAAGGCAGAAGAAAACGGATGGGAGACCAACGTGCTGGCAGTGGCATGCGCCCTCTATCCCAACGAGGCCAATGCCGACAAATGGTACGCCAAGATGCAGCAGTTCGCCATGGCTTGCTACTCGATGCTCCAGGACAAATACGACGAGACCATCGTCGATGGCAAGGCAGTCAAGGACTGGTACAGCGGACAGAACCTCTATGCCGACTACACCCTGCAGAACCACAACTACTTCCACACCAGCTACCAGAACGTGGTCATCCAGGAACTTTGCGAGAGCTACCTCGCCCTCCGCTGCATGCAGCAGGCAGGCGCCAGCAAGACCTTCCCTCTGTCGGAGACCTTGCTCTGGAACCAGCAGCCCATGTTCAACACCGTGCTCAAGGAACTGGCACTGGCCGACGGTGAACTCGTCATGCCCACAGGCAACGACTGGAGTATGTTCCTCTACGACCAACTGCCCGCCTACACTGCCATGGCCACCATCTTCCGCGATGCCGATGCGTTGATGCTCGAGAACATGGCTTTCAAATACACCAAGGCACGACAAAGCACCACTTCCGACGGCAGTTGGATGCTCAACAGCGACATTGGTCCACGCCGTATGGGTGTGACCGGACACCGCGTGATGATGACCTACCTCATGCACGAGTTCTTCCCCGTAGCCGACATGACGCCAACATCATGGGACACCTTCCAGCAACAGCACTCCGGCACCAAGTACTTCGACACACAGAACCTCGTGCGCAGCATGAGCAAAGACCGTTTCGCCTGCTTCTATTGGAACGACGGACAAAAGCGCTACTCAGGCATCGTGGTGCCCAACACCCCCGACAACAACAAGATCATGGTGCCTTTCACCACCCACAATACGGGCAACCTGCTCGGCACCTACAGCCGCGCCGACAACACAGCCAGCATCAAGGGTAACTACGCACTCTTCCCCGAGGCATACGCCATGAACGGACAGGTACTCGCCAACGGAGGACAGATTCCACAGTCGTTCTGCCTCTACGCCACCAGCGGCAACGCCGTCATCCTCATCGACGCCCTCAAGGCCAACAGCGCCACCAGCGTCAGTGTGGAGCAAGGCGGTATGATGGGCATCAGCGTCGATCCCTTCATGAAGGAGAAACGTACCATCTACTACGACAACGGCGGTTCCATCACCCATATCCAGACCGACGGCAGCAGTTATAGCACATGGAACAGCACATGGGCCAACATCGACAATGCAGTGGGATTCGTCTGCGTCAGAGACTACGGCAACACCATGGCTTTCGGCGACCGCTCCAACAACAACTCCATCTACACCGCCAAAATCTATCCCGCCTATCATGCAAGCAGTGCCAGTGTGGGAACAGACATGAACCATAAGCGCGTATTCGTCTATTACAGCAACGTCGATGCCTCGACCACCAAAGCCCTCGCCGCCAAGGTGCAGGACCTCACCCAGCAAAGCGACTGGGTGGAAGGATGGCACGGCACCATCGTACCCGACCCCGACGGCACACACTACATGCTCCTGAGCAACCTGTTCGCCGACGACACCACACCTTGGCCACTGACCGTCAGCTGCACGGACGGAGCACCCGTCTTCATCCAGACCACCGACATCGCCGGCACCAAGGCTTCAGCCACTTTCAACTGTGTCAAGAACTTCAATATCGCACAGGAACTGCGCGTCTTCGTCAAGGGAGCATCCTCACTGAAAGCGGTGCAGGCCGACGAAAACCCAGCCGCAGCCTACCTCAGCAATGAAGGAACAAGCAGCCAGACCGCCACTGTGACCATCATCAGCAAGGACGGCACCAAGGCTACAGGATCAGTGACCATTCCCGCAGGAGACTGCAAACTGGTGGAAGCCAGCGGCAGCAGCGTGAAAGCCACGACAGCCGACTTCCCCGGCGACTACCGCAACGTGGCTTACGGCACTCAAGCCTACGCCAACAGCTACGAGGGATCTCACGGTCCCATGGCCGCTATCGACGGACAGGACGACACCTACTACCAGACCCTCAACAACGCATCGGCAGGCACTGAATACCTTGCCTTCCGCTTGCGCAACAACTACAAGATTGATATGATTGTGGTCAGCGGCATCGACGGACAGGAGGCACCCACCAGCATCGTCGCCCAATATGGCGACACCGACGGTGCTTTCACCAACATCCCAGGCTGCACCACCACAACCGAAGGCAACGACATCATTATCACCTTCCCCGAGGTGGAAGCCAAGTATGTCAAAGTCAATCTCTATGGAGGCAGCAACCGGGTGGCAGTGAAAAAGGTGGCCATCTACGGTGGCAACAAACCAGAACAACCGCAAGCACAAACAGAGGAGATCGACGTCACAGACCAGTATTTCGTAAACCCTTCGTTCGAGGCTGACAGCGAGAGCGGCCTCAATTCAGTCACCAACTCAGCAGACGGTCTCCGCGGTTGGACTCTCGACAATCCCACAGGCTGGATGGTCGGTGGCGCCCACAACCCCAATCTGCTTGTCAGTAAGGACTGCTACACAGACAATGGATTCGGTAAGGTGACCACTCTCGCCGACAGCGACCACGCCTATTATCTGCGCATGGGATGGAGCACCGGCAGCAGCACCGTGAAGCAGACACTGAACGACCTGCCCGCAGGACACTACCGCCTGAGCATGGACTACCGCTCGGCATACGCCAACAGCGCATCATCCTCATTCACGCTCTCTGCGGCTTCATCTACGTCCAGTGCCACCACTTTCAGCTCTGGCTCAAGCAACATCTTCACCACAATGGGGTGGACCACCACATCCGTGGAGTTCGACCTCGCCACAGCATCCAATGTGGATGTAGCGGTCAACGTCACATGGAAAAGCGGCGGCAGCTGCATCATGATGGACAACTTCCGACTCTACTACATTCCCGACGTGACATTCGACTACGAAGCCCTCAAGCAGCGCATCATCGGCAACGATGCCAACGCCACCTTCCTTGTGCAAAACCCTGATGGAGCGGCTACCACAGGATGGGACGGAGCCAGCCTTGTCAACTGGATCAAGGAGAGCTGGACGGGAAGCAGCGAGAACGACAACTACCTCGAGCGCACCAGCAACGGCAGTATCAGTCAGACCATCGCCAACGTGCCAGCAGGCACCTACAAACTCGTTGCGGCTGCCCGCGCCAACACGGGTGGGAAAATCACAGCACGCATCAACTCCACCAGTGGCAACACCTTCACCGGTGTGGGCAACGCCAATACCGCCATCAACCAGATCAACGCCAACGGTGTGCAGATGCCCTATAGCGCCAAGGGCGGATTTGCCAATCAGAACACCACATGCCACGGCTGGCAGTGGATCTGCGCCACAGCCAAAGTGACAAAGAACGGCAGCATGACCATTGCCTTCGACATGGAGGGCACCAGTTGGATGAGCGTCGATGACATACACCTTTATTATATCAGCGACGACACTGAGACCTACTGCGAGTCGGTCAACGCTGACGCCAACACCAACTATGTGGAAACGACTCTCCCCATCACCTGCGATGTGATTGTCGCCAACCCCAACACCGTCATCAAGGCCGAGAAACTGGCTGTTGGTGCCAGGGGTGTAGTCAACAACAGCATCACCGACGGACTGATGAACAGCATGGTGCTTTACGACGGATATGACTTCAACGACGGAGGCAACACCTACACTGCTCCACAAGCCGTGCTTTACCGCAGCATCGGAGCAGGAAAGTGGGCGACGCTGATTGTGCCCTTCACACCCGACGGATTTTCGGGACGCATTCTCGACATGACCAAATTCAACGCCAAAAGCGAGAACATCACGTTCTCTGAGGTGGAAACCATCACTCCCGATCATCCCTACATCGTCTATGCCAATGAGGGAATCGAAGCTCTGACGGGATCGAGAGAAGAATTCGAACCACTCGCCTCGCCCTACACCAAGACGGTTGACGAAGCTTCCTTCTGTGGATTGTATAGCAAGATCGCCGATCTCAGGGAGGCTCCTGGTGTAACCGATGCCACACCTGCATACGTACTGAGCGGTGGCAAGTTCTACCTCGTCGATAGCCTCGTCAGCACAGCAGCCTTCCGCGGATACTTCGTGGTCAGCACTGATGGCAACTCCGTGAATGTGCTCAACCTCGTAGAGGACGGAGAGGTGGACGCCATCGAGCGAGTGGAGAACAGCGACAATGCCAACGACAGCGCCATCTACAACCTCAGAGGGCAGAAGGTGGGCAACAATGGCATCAACACTCCTACACTGCCCAAGGGTATCTACATCTCCGCAGGACAAAAGATCATCAAATAAAAACTCCTTATATGAAATATTCCATCGTAATCCCTGTTTATAACCGTCCCGACGAAGCCGACGAACTGCTGGAGAGCCTCACTCGCCAGCAGGTCAAGGACTTTGAAGTGGTCATCGTGGAAGACGGCAGCGTGAAACGCTGCAAAGAAGTGGTTGACAAATACTCAGGACAACTCGATGTACACTATTATTACAAGGACAACTCAGGCCCAGGCCCCAGCCGCAACTACGGAGTGGAGCGGAGCCATGGCGACTACGTCCTCATCCTCGACAGCGACTGCGTGATTCCCGAAGGGTATCTCGCAGCCATCGACGCAGAACTCCAACGTGAGCCTTGTGACGCCTTCGGCGGACCCGACCGCGCGCACGACTCATTCACCCCCATACAAAAGGCCATCAGCTACTCCATGACCTCCTTCTTCACCACTGGCGGCATACGCGGCGGCAAGAAGAAGCTCGACAAGTTCTATCCGCGGTCCTTCAACATGGGGATGAAACGAGATGTTTATCAGGCACTGGGAGGATTCTCCAAGATGCGCTTCGGTGAGGACATCGACCTCAGCATACGCATCTTCAAGGGTGGCTACAAATGCAGGCTCTTCCCCGAGGCATGGGTCTGGCACAAGCGCAGGACAGACCTCGACAAGTTCTTCAAACAGGTTTTCAACAGCGGCATCGCCCGCATCAACCTTTATAAGAAATATCCAGAGTCGCTCAAACTGGTCCACCTGCTTCCCATGGTGTTCACCGTAGGGGTCATCTTCTTGCTGGTGCTGGCGCTCGTGCTGGAGTTCACCGCCAAGGGAGGCATCCCCATCGGACACGCCACCCTGCCATGGTATGCCTTGCCTCTGATCCCCCTCGTCCTCTACGTGCTGATGATCTTCATCGACAGCAGCATCAAGAACAAGAGCATGGTCATCGGATTCCTCTCCGTTGAGGCGGCATTCGTACAGCTCTTCGGCTACGGACTGGGATTCATCAAAGCGTGGTGGCAACGGTGTGTGCGCAATAAAGGGGCATTCGCCGCCTACGAGAAAAATTTCTACGACTGACAGCACCGCCCTGAAAGAGCATAATCATCGCCCTGAAAGGGCAACAACACCGCCCTGAAAGGGCAATATCACTCAGCCCAGGGCAACGCCCTGGGATATCACGACGATTCTAAAGACGCCCTGAAAGGGCAACATCACTGCCCTGAAAGGGCAACAGCATCGCCCTGAAAGGGCAATATCACTCAGCCCAGGGCAACGCCCTGGGATATCACGACGATTCAAAAAAACAACGCCCTGAAAGGGCAACATCATCATGGAGGAAGGAGACCAGAAACGACCCTCGCTCAAAGAACGTGACCGCAGCGAACAACCACGTGAACGGTTGATTGACAAAGGACCGCAGGAACTGACCAATGCGGAACTGCTCGCCATACTCATCGGTAGCGGCACGACGAAGAAGACGGCTGTGGAACTGATGGAGGAGGTGATGGACGACTGCGACAACAAGTTCACCAACCTCTATCGCATGAGCCTCAACAAACTCATGGACTACAACGGCATAGGAGAGGCAAAAGCCGTCACCATCAAGGCGGCGGCGGAAATCGGTCAGAGAAGGGCGTTGGAGACGATGCAGGACATCGAACAGATTTCAAAGGCGGAGGACGTCTATCGGAAGATGTATCTCAAGATCAAAGACCTCACACACGAAGCCAGTTGGGTCTTCCTGCTCAACAACAATGCCCGACTGCTCGGACTCAGGCAAATCAGCAGCGGAGGCATCACCGAAACGAGTGTCGATGTGCGCATGGTGCTCAAGGAGGCTTTTCTCGCCGACGCCACCGCCATCATCCTCTGCCATAACCATCCCTCTGGATCCATCCGCCCCAGCCGGCAGGACGACAAACTGACCGAGAGCCTCCGAAACGCATGCACGGTCGTCAATATCAGACTCATCGACCACGTCATCGTCACCGACGGAGGGTTCTACAGTTACGCCGAGCAGGGCAAGCTCTGAAACAGCCACAGAAACAAAAACATCTGAAATGGATGTCTTGTAAGCCGCCTTTGCTAGGCGGACTCAATCATCAAATAAAGAACATGGAAGAAAAAGACAAACTGAACATAGAAGAAAAGGTCATCAAGATGCTCAAGACCGTCTATGACCCCGAGATACCCGTCGATATCTACGAACTGGGTATGATCTACAAGATTGATGTCGATGACGACTACAACGTCAATATCGACATGACTCTCACCGCTCCCAACTGCCCTGCCGCCGACTTCATCATGGAAGATGTCCATCAGAAAATCACCTCCATCGACGAGGTGCAGCAAGTGAATGTCAACCTCGTCTTCGAACCCGAATGGGACAAGAGCATGATGAGCGAAGAAGCCAAACTTGAACTCGGATTCCTGTAATTCACAGGCATTTATTCCTCTTTCTCGTGATAACGATTAATCGATTAAACAAATAAACGAAAACTCGATTAAACGATTAAACGATTAAACGAAAAATCGAAAAATCGAATAAGCGACTCTACGGAAATAAAAAAAACTCCTTCTTATGAAGAATATCTATTTCATCTCCGATGCCCACTTGGGCTGTCTGGCTTTAGAACACCGCCGCAACCAGGAGCGTCGTCTGGTGAGTTTCCTCGACGCCATCAAGGACAATGCCGAGGCTGTCTATCTCATGGGCGACATGATTGACTTCTGGTTCGAATACACAGATGTGGTGCCCAAAGGCTACACCCGCTTCTTCGGCAAACTCAGCGAGCTCACCGACAGAGGAGTCGAAGTGCATTACTTCACCGGCAACCACGACATGTGGATGGACAACTACCTGAAGGAGGAGTGTGGTGTGATTATCCACCGTGAGCCCTACGTGTGCGAACTGCGTGGCCACCTTTTCTATATGGCGCATGGCGACGGACAAGGCGAGACCGACCAAAAGACACTCATGCTCTTCCGCCTCTTCAGAAGCAGAGGGGCTCGACGACTGGCTCGAATGATTCATCCTCATTGGTTCATCCCCATCGGACAGAAATGGGCACGCCACAGCCGACAGAAACATGAAGACGGACACGAGCCTGGGTTCAAGGGGGAGGACAAGGAAAAACTCATCCTTTTCGCCAAGGATTACCTGAAGGCCCATCCGCAAATCAATTACTTCATCTTCGGCCACCGTCACATACAGGTGGACTGCAAAATCGGCGATGAATGCCGTGTGATGATCCTCGGCGACTGGATCAAGCTCTTCACCTATGCCGTTTTCGACGGCGACAGTATTTTCATGGGAAACTACGTGGAAGGAGAAACTAAGTTTTGAGCCATTGACTATTTTTTTCATTGACCATTTTTTTCATTGACCATTGACCATTGACCATTAGCTTCGCCTAAAACACCCACGTTCGGCAGAGCCATGCTTGTTTGTGTTCTGCTCTTGATTTGCCGCATTATTGGCCATAGGATTGCACATTACGCATATTGACCATTGACCTTTGCATCTTGAAATAGCATGCAAAACGGTCAATGGTCAATGTTCAATG
>CAMOWU010000116.1 GCA_946628545.1 uncultured Bacteroides sp.
TCAATGTTCAATGTTCAATGGTCAATGTTCAATGTTCAATGTTCAATGTTCAATGATAAAAAACTATGGACGACGATTTGTTGATTTTCAGAAAGTTCTACCCTGGTGACGCCGATGGCGTCATCAGGCAAGTTCATCATGCCGCTGAGGACAAACTGCAGACGCTCTATCCTGGCAACCGAATCGTCCACTACGACGACTACACCATCGGCATCGACTCCGACTCTCTCTATGCCGACAACGGGCACGACATCTATGAACTTGGTATGGTTGATGGGGAACTGTATGCCATGCGGCGCAAGCGCGATGGCTACGTCATCTGTCTGCGTGTTTGAATGTATGTGGTAAGAAAAGCACGACACTATGGAGAAACTGGTAACAGATATGGCTTTCAAGGACTTGTCGGGTATATGTGTGGGCAATGCACAGGACGACAGCACCAAGACGGGTGTGACCGTTTTCTATTTCCCTCAGCCTGCTTGGGCATCAGCTGTGGTTCTGGGAGGTGGACCAGCTTCACGTGAACTGCCACTCCTGGATCCCCAGCGCAACGCCTTGCCTCTCAATGCCTTGGTGTTTGCAGGTGGTTCTGCCTACGGCTTAGCCGCTTCAGATGGAGTGATGACTTGTTTGGAACAACATGGACAAGGATTCGACACGGGCTTCAGCCTCGTGCCCATCGTCTGCCAAAGCGACATCTACGACCTCTCCTATGGTGACGCCCATGTTCGCCCCGACCGCGAGATGGGTTATTTGGCCTGCTCACGTGCTATGGAGGCCAATTCCCCAATCAGTGGGAACGTGGGGGCTGGTATAGCTGCCACCGTGGGTAAGCCTGGAGGCATGGCGCAGGCACAGAAAAGTGGCATCGGATATGCTGCCTCGAAGATGGGTAGTCTGGAGGTGGGTGTGGCTGTAGTGGTGAACGCACTTGGCGACATCTACGAGGACGGGAAGAAGATTGCAGGTATGACCACGCCCAACCGTCAGGGTTTCATCAGTGCGGAGCAAACCTTACTCCGTAATCACTATTCCAATCTCTGGAAAGGTGGCAACACCACCATTGCCGCAGTGTTCACCAATGCGCGTTTCGGTGTGGCTGACTTGAAGAAAGTGGCCAATATGGCATCCGCAGGACTCGCACGCTGCATACGCCCAGTTTTCACCATGGCAGATGGCGACTCTGTCTATGCGGTGTCGGTGGGTGAACGGATGGTTGAGTCGGATGTCAATACGGTAGGTGTCCTCGCTGCTTTGGTCATGGAGAAAGCCATAGCCAACGCCATTCACTCAAGCCGTATCAGCGAAGAGGAATATCTCGCAAATATCTGATACATTGAAAAGAACCACTCTCAAGCCTCTTTTGCTGCTTTAACTTCAAAAACTGCTCCCGTTGAGGTCGTGTGCCCGGCGGCAGTGCCGTCGGGGTCCCTCAATACCCAATAACCATTTAAACTCCCCCTTTAACTTCCCTTTTAACTTCCCCTTTAACTTCCCCTTTTAACTTCCTCTTTAACTTCCCCTTTCACTTCCCCTTTCACTTCCTCTTTAACTTCCCTTTTTCACTCCCCCTTCTTCAAATCCCTGCTCCGTCGGTCAACGGCATGTTCACAGCCCTTCCCTGTTGCACATGGGAGTAGGGTGGAAGGCTTTTCGTCTGCCAGATGTTGCCGCCGATGACGCTGTGATGTCCTATGGTGATGCGGCCGAGAATACTGGAGTTGCTATAGACAGTGACATAGTCCTCCAGAATAGGATGGCGAGGAATGTTGAGGGGGTTGCCATCGACATCGAACTTGAAACTCTTGCTGCCAAGGGTGACACCTTGGTACAGGCGTACGTGGTTGCCGATGATGCAGGTCTCGCCTATAACCACACCTGTACCGTGGTCGATGCTGAAGTACTCGCCGATCTGGGCTCCAGGATGGATGTCGATACCTGTACGGCTGTGGGCCAACTCGGTAATGATGCGGGGAATGACGGGCACACCCAAGGTCAGCAGCAGGTGGGCGATGCGGTAGTGCAGCAAGGCGACGATGGCGGGATAGGAGAAGATGACTTCCTCATAGGTGCGGGCGGCGGGGTCACCGTCATAAACTGCCTTGACATCGGTGTTGGCCAGGCGCTTGATCTCTGGCAACGCCTCGATAAACTTCATGGCGATTTCTTCCGATTGTTGGCGCACGTCTGGCACCTCATCCTTGGCAAACGACTGCAGGCCGAAACCTATCTCTTCGCAAAGCAGTCCATAGAGTTCCTCCACCCTCACGCCGATGAAATACTCGCGCATATTCGAGCAATAATTACCGTCGCCGAAATAGCCGGGGAAGACGATGGCTTTCACCAGTTCGATGATGCGTTTCAGGCTGTTGAGCCGAGGCAGCTGACTGTTTTGCTGCGGTATGTAGGGATATTGGCCGCTATCGGTGTCCGAGAGCAGTGTTATGTTTTTCCTCAGAATGTCTGTGATGTCCTTGCTATACATAATGCCGAATGTTTGATTTCCGTGCAAAATTACAGCATTTTGACAGAAAAATTACTAATTTTGCAAGAAAAGAAATAAAAAAGACACAAGATATGAGAGCAAAAGAGATTCTGGCTTTTTTCAAACAGCTGAGTGAGAACAACAACCGCGACTGGTTTCATGCCCATAGAGCGGAATATGATGAATTGCGCGCTGATTTCGAGGAGGGGATAGGCAAGGCTTTGGCGATGATCGCATCCTTCGACCAGTCGGTGGCCCATCTGCAAGTGAAGGACACCACATACCGTGTGAACCGCGACATCCGATTCTCCAACGACAAGTCGCCCTACAAGACGCATATCGGGGCTTATATCGCCGCTCATGGAAAGAAAGCGCTGCACGGAGGCTATTATATCCACCTGGAGAACGACAGTTGTATGCTTGCGTGCGGCAACTACTATCTGCCCACCAATATCCTCAACGCCTGCCGTTGGGAGATGGTCAACAATGTCGATACTTTCCGTGAATGTGTTGATACACCGCAGTTCAAGAAGATTTTCAAGGACAACTTAGGCATTCAGTCCAAGTTGAAGACCTTGCCACATGGATTCCCAAAGGATTTCGCCTATCCTGAGTTCTTGAAAATGAAGGATTATTGCATGTGGCACTATGTCGATAACGACTTCTTCGAGGGCGACGCATGGCTGAAGAAGGCGGAGAAGGTGTTCAAGACCGCTAAGCCCTTCATGGACTTCATCAACAACGTCATCGACGATTACGAATGAATAACTCAAGTTTCCCACCCTCAAAAGAGCGATAGACGAAAGACGCTGAAAGCGTCTCCTCTTGGTAACCGGGGGTGCGAAGCCCGCAGGGTGGGGTTATGAAGTTATGGGTCGTTGGTTCTTGGAAGTAAGATACAACCCTGTGAACGTGAGCAAACCGTTGAGCATCAGCAGTTCGTAGCCGAATCGATAGCCAGTGCAGCGGGAAGTGATGAGGTCGATGGCATAGCAGATGAGGGGAGAGGCTATGGCGATGAGCGGCACAAGGCGGTCGTTGGCTTGTCGGTGGGTGAACATACCGAAAATGAAGAGGCCGAGCAAAGGACCGTAGGTGTAGCCGGCTATGGTGTAGATGGCATCGATCACACTGGTGTCGTTGAGTGCCTTGAACCCAAGGATGAACATCACGAAGACCGCAATGACCACCAGATGCATGCGTTTTCGGGTCTTTTCGGCGTGCTTGAAGAATCGGCTCTTGGGATTCTCCACCTCCAGGATGTCGATGCACAGGCTGGTGGTCAGCGCGGTGAGCGCGGAGTCGGCACTCGAAAATGCCGAAGCGATGATCCCCACCACAAACAATACTAGTACCATGTTGCCCATCTGTCCGCTGGCAATGATTCCCGGCAACAGGCTGTCGCCACTTTCAGGGACGCTCATGCCATACTTGCCATACAGCATCATGACCAACACACCAAGCGAGAGAAACAGGAAGTTGGCAGGAATGAACAAGATGCCATAACTGCACATGTCTTTCTGGGCATCGCGCAGGTTCTTGCAGGTGAGGTTTTTCTGCATCATGTCCTGGTCGAGACCAGTCATGACAATCACGATGAACACACCGCTGAAGAACTGCTTGAGGAAATGCTGGCGAGAGTTGATGTCGGAGAAATCGAAGATGCGGCTGTGGCTGTCGGTCCATACCGCCGAGAAGGCTTCACCTACATTCATGTCCAGCAGGTGGCACGTCTTGACGAGAATCATCACGAGCGCGGCGAACAGCACAAGCGTCTGCAGACTGTCGGTCCAGACCAATGTGCGTATGCCGCTTCTGCGGGTATAGAACCAGATGAGCAAAAGGATGATGAGCACCGTCACGGTAAAAGGAACTCCAAAGTCATCTGCCACATACTGCTGGAGGATGAGGCACACCAGATAGAGCCGGGCGGCTGCGCCCGTCAGTTTCGAGAGCAGGAAAAACGAAGCACCCGTCTTGTAACTTCGGGTGCCAAGACGAGTGCCAAGATAGGAATAGATAGAAGTGAGCCTGTGTCTATAGTAGAGGGGCAACAGCACGAAAGCCACTATCAGGTAGCCGAAGAAGAAACCCATGCACATCTGCATATAGGTCATGTCGATGCTCAGCACCATGCCTGGAACACTCACGAAAGTGACACCTGAAAGCGAGGCGCCCAGCATACCGAAAGCAACTACATACCAGGGCGACTGTCGGTTGCCACGGAAAAAGGCGTCGTTGCCCGCACGACCTGTCAACCAGGACACGACGAGCAACGCGCCAAAATAGACTGCTATGGTCAGGAGGATGGTCATTCGGCTTCTTCTGCCTCCTCAGCTTTCTCTGTATCGCCCTTCTTCTTGCCCAGATACTCTGGCAGACTCATGCCGGCCTGCTCGAAAAGCTCGCCAAGTGGAGGGATGGATTTCATCAGACCGCTCAGGAAATTGGCTGTCGAACCCTTACCGTCGGTGCCGCTGCCATTGTCCCAAACAGTGACCTTGTCGATGTTGATACCCTTGATGGCATCCACCTGAGTGCGTACCAGATCAGGCAGTTTCTCGAGCAAGAGCAGCGTGTAGGCCTTGGTGGCGTCGCCTCCGGCAGCCTGGATCATCTTGTCGTAACCGGCGGCCTGCTTGGTCAGGATCTCGTACAGACCCTTACCTTCTGCCTCCATCTTAGCGAAGATGGCATCGGCCTCACCCTTGGCATTGACACGCTTGCGCTCAGCTTCTGCCTCTGCCTCGATGATCTTGCGTTGCTTCTCAATCTCCTGGGGCACGATGACGTTGGCCATCTGAGTGGAGCGCTCCCTCTCAGCACGTTTCTGCTCTGCCTCCGACTCTGCCACGTAGGCCTCTTGCAAGGCGTTGGCCTGCTGCACCTTTTCAGCAGCCACGGCACGACGCTGTGCCTCGGCCTCTTTCTCGCGGCGGATGGCATCAGAGTTGGCGATGGCTACCTTGGCCTCGTTCTCACCCTTCACTGCCTCGGCGTTGGCCTCTGCCGTACGGATACGGGTCTCCTTCATGGCCTCTGCCTTACCGATTTCTCCGTTCTTGTCTTCCTTGGCCACGCTCACCTTGGCTTCGTTGATGGCCTTGGCGGCAGCTTCCTTACCGAGTGCCTCGATGTAGCCCGACTCATCGTTGATGTCGGTCACGTTCACGTTGATCAGGCGCAGACCAATCTTCTTCATTTCCACTTCCACGTTGGTGGAGATGTTCTCCAGGAACTTGTCGCGGTCGGAGTTCAGTTCCTCAATGCTCATGGTGGCGATGACCAGACGCAACTGACCGAAGAGAATATCACGGGCCAGTTCCTGAATCTGCGACTGGGTCTGTCCGAGCAGACGCTCAGCGGCGTTGTTCATGGAGTCGGGCTCAGTGGATATACCCACAGTGAATCGGCAGGGCACATCGACACGGATGTTCTGGCGGCTCAGCGCATTGGTCAGATTGGCGTCGATAGAGATAGGTGTAAGGCTCAGATAGGCATAGTCCTGGATGATGGGCCAAACGAAAGCACCACCGCCATGCACACAGCGGGCACTTCCCTTACCCGTCTTACCGTAAATAACAAGGATTTTGTCGGATGGACAACGCCTGTAGCGTTTGATGATGGCCGCAAAGAGGAAGATCACCACAACGGCGGCTATCACGATCAAATAAACACTTTCCATAGAAATATCGTTTAGATTGTTGATAATTAGTCAGAAGATGAGGGGGGTGCTCAGGCTTGTTCCACCAGCACGGTGTGGTCGTCGATGACACTCATCACCTTGGCGCGGCTGCCTGTGGGCAGTTCATGGCCATCGGTCAGGGCTTCCAGCTCGTGGATGGTGCCGTTGACACTCAGTTGCACTTTGCCGCACGACTTGCGGGCTGAGGGAATGCGCAGATACACACTGCCTACTAAACCCACCGACTGCTCCAGCTTGAACGAGTTATCGACCGACAATTTCATCACCTGGCGCATGATGAAGAGGATGAGGAAAAGGAACACCACACCCACGCCTACTGCTGCTGCACCAAGAAGCACTGGATTGGAGATGCTCGGACTGAGCAAGACACCCGTCCAGCCGAAGCCAAGCAGGAAACTGATCAGCCCCTTGATGGTGAAGATATGAAATCCGTCGGCATCGAAGTCTGTGTCGGCGGTGGCGTCAGCGTCGAAGCCTACAAACGTCATAATCATCTGGATCACAAAGACCACACTTGCGAAAAGGGCTATGCCCCAGTAAACTTTCATCATCGGCTCAGTTTCAGGACCGAAGATTGTTGAAAACCATTCCATCATAATTATTTAGTTTTTTTTGTATTTTTGGATGCTATAGAATCTATAAAGTCTATAAAATCTATAAAGTCTATAAAATCTATAAAATCTATAAAATCTATAGAGTCTATACTATCCTGTTTTTATATTATAGACGATTGAAATCTGCTTTTCCTAACACTATTTTGGTGCTTTTTGTCGTTTTGTGGTGTAAAATTACTAAATAAAACGATGAAATGGTATAACTTTGTATAAAATATTATCAAATAAATGCTGAAAATCTCTCATCTTTCCCTTTCTTATGGTTCAAAAGAGGTCCTGCACGACATTTCCTTCCACCTTCAGAGGGGGGAGATAGGTGGAGTGAGAGGTGAGTCGGGATGTGGCAAGACGTCATTGCTCAGGGCTGTGATGGGATTTGAGAGATTCAGCCAAGGCACTATTGAAGTGGATGGCGTGTCCTTGACTGCCGACACCATCGACAGCATCCGACAGCGCATCGCCTACATGCCCCAGGAATTGTCGCTCCCTTCTCCCACCATCTGGGAGATGGTTCGTCTGCCTTTTTCTTTCAAAGCCAACAGAGGAAAGGTGCTGACGGAGGAACTGCTGCGCAAGGAATGGGAATGGCTGGGACTGGGCGCCCACTTGCAAGGCCACTCTCCCTATTCCGTCTCCGTGGGACAGCGTCAGCGCATCATGCTCAGCGTCTGCGGACTGCTCGGCAAACCGCTCATCGTCATCGACGAACCCACCTCCGCACTCGATGAGGAAAGCACACGGCTGGTGGCGCGCTACTTGAGGATGCTTTCCAGCGAGCGAGGCACCACCATCCTCATGGTCACACACTCCCACAGTCTGGCAGAGACCTGCGACAAGGTGCTGCAACTCTGACGAACAACCTGCAAGGCTGATCATGCCTATTTCACAACAATTTGAAACAGACATTTTTCACGACAACATTTGGAACAGACATTAGACATATCAATCTTGGGGCTGATCATCGGACTGCTGTTGATGGCCATACCCTTGTATTTCTTCCGTAAATACAAGACAGGGTTGGTGCGGTCCACCATCGTCGCCACCCTACGGATGATTGTCCAGTTGGTGTTGATAGGCCTGTATTTAAAATATCTCTTCCAGTACGACCTCTGGTACGTCAACCTGCTGTGGGGCATCATCATGTGCGTGGTGGCAACGGTGACCTGCGTACAACGCACCAATATCAAAAGGTCCATACTGATGGTGCCTGTGGCTGTGGGATTCTTCACCACAGCCCTGTTCATCAGCATCTATTTCCTCGCTCTTGTGCTGCGCCTGCATGAGTCGATGAACATCAACCTCAGTCTCAACCTGTTGTTCTCCGCCCGTTATTTCATTCCCATCTTCGGCCTGTTGCTTGGCAATATGCTGGGAGTGAACGTCTTGGCACTCACCACCTATTATGAAGGCATTCAGCGTGAGCGACAGATGTACGACTACATGCTCGGCAACGGAGCCACCCGAGCTGAGGCTACGGCGCCTTTCTTGAGCGCAGCCATACACAAGTCGTTCATCCCCTGCATAGCCAATATGATGGTGATGGGCATCGTGGCATTGCCAGGCACCATGATAGGTCAGATCCTGGGAGGCAGCGACCCCAATATCGCCATCAAGTATCAGATGATGATTGTGGTCATCACCTTCGTCGCTTCCATCATCTCGCTGATGGCTACAGTCTCTTTGGCCAACCGACGCAGTTTCGACAGATACGGTCGTCTTATTGAGGTTTTCGGTAAATGAAACTGCCATTAGCTTGATGGGTGGCGAGCACGAGCACCTCGGCTATCTGAACGTGTTCGGGCGCACTGGCGGCATAGAACACCACATCGGCGATATCGTCGCCACAAAGTGGCTTGATTCCTTTATATACATTGTCGGCATGGTCTTTGTCGCCATGGAAACGCACCACACTGAAGTTGGTCTCCACCAATCCAGGCTTGATGTTCGTCACCCTGACATTGCTCTCCGCCACATCGATGCGCAGGCCATCGGTGATGGTCTTCACCGCCGATTTGGTGGCGCAATAGACATTGCCTCCTGCATAGGCGGCATCGCCTGCCACCGAACCGATATTGATGACATGACCGTGGTCGCGGGCCACCATACCCGGTACGATGAGGCGTGTCATGGTCAACAGGCCTTTGATGTTGGTGTCGATCATCGTCTCCCAGTCGTCCATATCGCCTTCGTATTCCTTCTCCAGTCCAAGAGCCAGACCGGCATTGTTGACAAGCACATCGATGTTGCTCCATTTTCCTGTGAGTGAGGCCACTGCCGATTCTGCTTCTTCGCGGTGGCGCACATCGAACTGAAGAACAAGCACTTCGGCTCCCAAAGCCTCTGCTGCCGCTTTCACTGCATTCAGTCTCTCACTGTTCCTGCCTGTGAGGATAAGGTTGTAGCCTCCTTGGGCAAACTTTCTTGCACACGCCTCTCCGATGCCACTGGTGGCACCGGTGATCATTACTGTTTTCTTTTCCATATTCATGAAGGATTTGTTTTTCTTTTTTTGTCGTCAGGTGCTTTAAAAAGCATGATTTAGACTACAAAATTAAAAAAAATCCATGGAAAATGAAGTTTTAACATTTCAAGTTTTTCTTTTCAATCGAAAATTATATATCTTTGCGCATAGCAAGGTCAAAGAAGCAATCATCAGTCATCGCCTCCCGCGAAGAGACTACATATCCGAAACCATCCCGGTTTCAATCATAAGCAGAATACTTTGACCTTGCTTTTCTTGTATATATATATCAAGTAAGTATCTGTATTCCAAATTGATGAAACGAATCACGACCTCCACTTTCGAAACTCCTTGCGGACTCCTGCATCTCGGTGCCACCGACGAAGGACTATGCCATCTCGGCTGGTCGCCAATGCCCGATAGTCGGTCGTCTGCCTTTGCCATCCAAGATGGGATGACGCCCGTCTTGGAGCAGACCTGTCGGCAACTCAGTGAATACTTCCAAGGTCGGAGGCAGGTGTTCGACATCCCTCTCCATTTTATTCAGGGCACAGATTTTCAGAGGGCATGCTGGTTGTCGTTGGCAAGGATACCTTACGCTTCCACCATCAGTTATGGGCAGCAAGCGCGCTGGATAGGGCGTGAAAAGGCAGTGAGGGCTGTGGGTCAGGCCAACCACCGCAACCCCATTGCCATCATCCTGCCATGCCATAGGGTCGTCGGCAGTAATGGCGCTCTTGTGGGTTACGGCGGCGGACTGGACAAAAAGCGATTCCTGCTGGAAATGGAGAAAAATATCCTCTCGCAGATATCGCAGATTGCGCAGAAATAGAAATCTGCGTCATCTGCGAAATCCGCGAGAAAAGCGAAAACAGTGCTCTCGCAGATATCGCAGAGATAAAAATCCGCGTCATCCGCGAAATCTGCGAGAAAAAAATATCCGAATGTCCATTTCCGAACAGAAGAAGTGTCCAATCTTGGACACTTCTTTTTGTACTATGCTTGATTATCAGTGAATTACGATTTTGGCAC
>CAMOWU010000117.1 GCA_946628545.1 uncultured Bacteroides sp.
AGGACATGGAGGACATCATGGTGAAATAGAAGCGATAAAGGCTATAGAAGCTATAGAGGCTACGAAGCGATAGATGCTATAGAAGCTATAGGAGCTATAAAGTCTATAGAAGCTATAATAATAGAAGCAAAATAATCAATGGAACAGATACTGAGATATTTTCCCGATTTGACGGACAAGCAGAAGGAGCAGTTCACTCAACTCTACCCTCTTTATACCGACTGGAACAGCAAAATCAACGTCATCAGCCGCAAGGACATCGAAAACCTTTACGAACATCATGTGCTTCATTCCTTGGGCATCGCTAAGGTGATCCGTTTCCGTCCTGGCACTACTGTGATGGACCTGGGCACAGGCGGTGGTTTTCCCGGCATTCCTTTGGCCATACTGTTTCCCGATGTGGAATTTCATTTGGTTGACAGCATAGGCAAGAAGGTGCGTGTGGCACAAGAGGTGGCTCAGTCCATCGGATTGGAGAACGTGCGTTTCAGCCATGCCCGCGGCGAGGAGATCAAGGAGAAATACGATTTTGTGGTGACGCGCGCCGTGATGTCGCTGGTGGATTTGATGAAAGTGGTTCGCAAGAACATCCACAAGGACATGCGCAATTCCATGCCCAACGGCATCATCGCCCTGAAGGGCGGCGAGTTGGACCGCGAGATGGCTCCCATGCGCAAGATTTGCGTCACCTGGGACTTGAAGGACTTCTTCTCCGAGGAGTATTTCCTAACCAAGAAAGTGGTGCATGTGACGGTGAGGTAAGGACAATAGAACCTAAGGACCTTAAGGACCCTAAAGACCTTAAGGACCCTAAAGACCTTAAGGACCTTATAGCCGCTTCATCACATCCGATGCCACCCTTTTGCTGAAGTCCTTCCTTGCATGCATCTTCAGGTGGACTGGGTCGATGAAATACAAGGTATCTGCTCCATAGATTTCCGAATAATCCAAGAATGGAATGCCTTCATTCTTGGCGATATCGTTCACTATTTTCCTGAACCCCTTCATATCGAAATGAGCGAAGCCATCCACTGTGTGAGTGGGTGAGCAGACAAAGAACAATTTGATATGATTGGCTTTGCACATTCTGACGTATTGCACGAACAGATCAAGAATGGCAGGGTCTTTTTCTAACTGTCGGAAATCCTCTCCCCAGAAATAATCTTTCATATAGTATTTCCTCTCGGGTTGATCCCCTTCCTCCTTCACAAAAGACCAGAAATTATCCCAACATACACTCAACTGCCCATGATATTTCAATGGGAGATATTTGTCGAACACCGACAGTTCGGGACATTTGTCGATGTAGAAACTAAATTCCTCTCGGTTGATATAGGGAAGGAATTCTATTCTATAAGGAGGGTTGATATCCTCAAAAAAGGCAAAAGGCCCCACATCCTGGATAATGATTCGGGGTGGTGTGTTGTGTTTGAGATATGGCTCAAGCACCATCTTGTCATTAAAAAGAAAAGAGTAGCCTGACAAGCCGAGGTTACAACTCTTCAGATTCATAACCGAATCCAGTATTTCGGGGATATAATTGCCATAAGCCCTTGAATTGCCCATCACAATAAGGTCGGCATTTTGTGGTTTGTCGAAGGCTATATTGATTTTATTATAAGGCCAACGGTCATAAACACGATGTGCTGTATGGTCGTAAACAGCCTGCAAGATATAAAGCGGCAGCAGCCAACTGAAAGCCACCAATATGGTTTTTACAATAAAACGCTTCATAAGTACTAAAACTGGAAATAGATGAAATCACTCATTTGATTGGGAATAAGACAATAAATGGCGTAAAACACTGCCGTATAAACTAAATATCGCACCCATGCTTGTTTGATAAACGCTATCTCGAGCGCATGCTCTTTATTGCGTTGCAACCATTCCACAAACATCATGATCAGGCACCAAAGCAGGGCATCCAAGCAGTCAATACCACCTATATTCAGCAAAGAAAGACTAAACAGATGAGTGAGGTAACCCCAAGCTTGAGACATGTTTTCAGAACGGAATACCACAAGACCAAGCATAAAGAGTAAGAAAGTAGATGTCATCTGAAGCATCTCTTTCAGCGATGGCATCATCTTGCCTGGTGCTGGATTATCCTTGTATTTGGTGTTCACTCCAATCAGATTGCCCAACACGATGAGAATGCCGTTATAGAGTCCCCATGCGACGAACGTCCAGTTAGCACCATGCCAGAGTCCGCTGATGAAGAAGACGATGAGCGTGTTACTCATAGCCTTGGCCTTGGAGCAACGGCTTCCGCCCAGTGGGAAATAGATGTAGTCGCGAAACCACGTCATCAGCGAGATGTGCCAGCGTCGCCAGAACTCAGCGATATTGCGCGAGAAATACGGATAGTCGAAGTTTCGCCGTAGATTGAAGCCGAAAAGTCGCGCGCATCCTATGGCGATATCGCTGTAGCCTGAGAAGTCGCCATAGATTTGGAAGGTGAAGAGAATGGCGACAAGCAGCAGGTGGAAACCCGTCTGTCCTGAATAGTGGTCCCAATATTGGTTGACAATGATGGCGCAGTTGTCGGCCACCACCAGTTTCTTGAAGAATCCCCAGAGCATCTGCCGACATCCATCCACAGCCTTAGCATAGTCGAAGGTCCGTGGCTTTTGAAACTGCGGCAACAAGTTCGTTGCCCTTTCGATGGGTCCAGCCACGAGCTGGGGAAAGAAGCTGATATAAGCGAAGAACTCCATAGGGTCGTGTGTGGCGCGTATGTTTCCACGATAGACGTCGATGGAATAGCTCAGTGCCTGAAAGGTATAGAAACTGATGCCCACAGGCAGCACCACGTTGAGTGTGGCCCAGTCGAGGTCATAGCCTGCAAGTGAAAAAAGCGCTGAGATATTCTCGCTGAAGAAATTGTAGTATTTGAACACACCGAGCACCAGAAGGTTGACGATGATGTTGGCAGCGCTGATCCACCGTCGGGTAGCCTTGTCGGCTGTGCGTTCAATCAGCAGTCCACTCAAGTAACTGCATGCGGAGGTGAAGGCGATGAGCAACAGAAAACGCCAGTCCCACCAACCATAGAACACATAGCTGGCCATCACCACAAAAGCGTTCTGCCAACGGCGCGTACGGAACACGAACCAGTAAAGCATGAACACCAAAGGCAAAAACAGTGCGAACTCGAATGAATTGAACAGCATCCTCTTTTTAATTAAGAGTTAAGAATGAAGAGTTAAGAAATAATGAAATGATGAAATAATTTGTACTCGAATTTGAAATCCAGAGCAGAAATTCGTGCAAAATTACAAATAATACACGACAAAATAAAAAAAAATCGTAATTTTGCATGTTTAATGCTTGTCAACATGAAGGTACTTGCTGTCATCGTCACATACAACGGAATGAAATGGGCGGATAGATGTTTCTCCAGTTTGGAGAACTCGACCCTCCGTCCAGATGTCATTGTTGTCGATAACGGTTCCTCGGATGGCACCACGGATTATATCAAATCGCATTATCCCGACACCATCCTGATAGAGAACGACAAGAACATGGGTTTCGGCCAAGCCAACAACAAGGGGCTTCAATACGCCCTTGACCACGGCTACGACTATGTCTATCTGATGAACCAGGACGCGTGGGTGATGCCTGATACCCTGAGCCAACTGACCTGTTTGATGGAGAAACATCCCGACTACGGGATCCTCAGCCCCATGCAGCTGGAGAGCAACGGAGATCGGATGGACAACAACTTCTGCTCCTTGACCTTGGGACGGTTGCAGTATTCTCCCGACTTCACCAACGACATGTACTTCAAGCGCCTTAAAGATGTGTATGAGGTGTCGTTTGTCATGGCCGCCCATTGGATGATCTCTGCCTCATGCCTGCAAGCAGTGGGTGGTTTCTCCCCCACCTTCTACCATTATGGTGAGGACAACAACTACATCCATCGCATTCACATGCACCATTTCAGGGCAGGCATCGCCCCCTGTGTCCATGCCATCCACGACCGTCTGTTTCGGAAGAGGACAAAGAAAGACCATGTCTTCTTCAATTTCTATAATATGTGGGCTGTCAACCTCAGCACTCCCTCCCACCTGAGTTGGTCGATATGGTTTACGATGTTTCTCGATATGTTGTCCAAAGCCATAGAATATAAGTCAGTCCTTCCTTTCAGACATTGGGTGCAATTGCTCTGGCACTCGAGAAGTATAAACAAGAACAGAAAAATCAGCATGAAAGTATGCTGCGCTTTCCTTAAGGCCAATCCTTCATGATGAGATACCATACTACTCCTCCGCCATCTAATCTTTTCTTTTTTATCATAGAAAATCACAATTGACCCCAGCTATGAATATCCTATTTATATCCCACGAAGCCACGCGTTCAGGTGCTACCCTTGCCCTTTTGTATTTGCTGAAAGAGATAAAACGTCGGCATCTGGACATGAACTTCACTGTGTTGCAATTGGAGGGTGGTCCATTGACCAAAGAATTCAAGCGTCTCTGTCCCGTCATCACCCTACCCGAATTTCCATGGAACGTTGAACATATATTTAATAATGACACGTTGAGGAAAAAACTTGCCATTCACTTGTTAATTCAAAAGCTGAAGGGCAAGCATTTCGATTTGATTTACTCCAACACCATGGTCTGCCTTGCCACAGCAAAGGCACTCAAGCGATTTCTATCCGTTCCACTGCTCCTCCACACCCATGAGGGTAAGTACAATCAGAGTTATTTGCATACGCAGTCTGATTGGCTACGTGCTTGCGACCACGTCATCGCTGTCAGTCCCCTCGCCCTAAAAAACTTGGTTGAGTTGGGAGCGGAAACAGATAGGATACACGTGGTGTTCCCCACATCTGTTTTCATTCAGCAATTGCTTACCGACTGCCCTGCTTCATCTCCCAAGAAAGAAAAAACGGGAAAGATCGTCATAGGTTTCATTGGTCCACTGATTGAACGCAAAGGCGCAGACTTGTTGGCGAAGATTGCAAAAAGCCTGACGCACCTCCACCCCGACTGCGACTTCGAGATCCATTGCATTGGTAACTCACCAGAACTTGAAGAGGAACGTCAGCACGTGGTCTATGACGCTTGGCGTTTGGGTGTTTCCGACAAATTCCGCTACATCGCCCCTACGAGCGACCCCATTCCAGCCTACCAGAATATTGATATCCTTCTTGTTCCTTCACGCGAAGAGTCGTTCTCACTCGTGGTTCCGGAATGTGGACTGCTTGGCAAACCTGTCATTCTCTTCGATGGGTCGTGCGGTGTCCAGCATCTGCTTCAGCACGAACAAAACGCACTTCTTGTGCCTTATCTCGATACCGGCGCTGTGGCTGAAGCCATATACCGCCTGAGTGTGGATGCCAAATTGCGCCAGACCTTAGGCGAGCAACTTCGACTCACCATGAAAGAGCATTACACACACAATGACACCAACAGTCAAATCATCCAAATCTTAGAAAACATCGAAAAAGAAAGAAAACCCTAACAATATGATCAAGAACAAGCTATTCGAATCGTATGCCATGGGCGAGAACTGCTACGTGGTGAGCGACAGCAGCGGCGAGGCAGTGATCATCGATTGTGGCAGTTTCACAAAAGAAGAGTTCCAAGCCATTGCCGACTACATCAGCAGTGAGGGGCTCACCCCCGTGCATCAGTTGTGCACCCATTTCCATTTCGACCATGTGATGGGTCTGCAATATGTGTTCGACGCCTACGGTCTGCAACCCGAAGGCAGCCCACTCGACGAGGATTTGTACGACAATGTCAACAACCAGCTTCAGCTCTTCTCCATGAGCAGGAAAGTAGATTTCCGTCGTTTGGATTTAGGGCGCAAGTTGATTGACGGCAACCAGATTCTCTTCGGCCAGCATGCTTTGCAAGTGATCCACACCCCCGGACACTCCCGTGGCGGTTTGTGCTTCTATTGCAAGAAAGAAGGCACGTTGTGGAGTGGCGACACCTTGTTTCGCGACAGCATTGGCCGCACCGACCTTCCTGGTGGCGACTACCGCCAGCTCATCGGCAGCATCAGAAACCGCCTTTTCTGCCTCCCAGACGCCACGAAGGTTTATCCCGGTCATGGTCCCTCCACCACCCTCGCCTATGAGAAAGCCTACAATCCATATATATGATGAGGATTGGCACGCCATATTCTATTTATCCATAAGAACAGGTTGACCTATTCCGTTCTATAGGGACACGATATGTCGAGTCCCTACAGTCAACCAAAAATATCACTGGACATCATGGACGAAATCTATCACCTTATGAAGTATGTCAAAATTGACAGATGAACGCAAGTAGATCAATAATATTACATACAAGTCCATTTTTTTTGAAAAAAAGTGGTAAAAAACTTGTTTTGTATTTGATTTCATATTAAATTTGCAGTAATAAAGTGTGGAGTATAGGCTTTAGGCCTCAGAAAAAGGCGTTGAGTCGTGAGCTCCAGAATCATTAAACTGCAATCTTATGATCAAAAAACTACTCATATTATCCCTGTCATTCATGCTTTTGAGTGTTCCTTCTGCCATGGCTCAGGATATTCAGAAGACTCAGATTGAAAACGAACAACTTCCCATCACGGTCTCCGTTGCCGGTAGCACCATCAATGTGAAGAATGCCCAAGGACTGGTGATGGAGGTTTATGACGTGACCGGCAAGAAGTTGGCTGCCATCAGAATAGAAAGCAACGACAAGACCTATGAGCTTTCAGTTCCAAAAGGATGCTACATCATCAAGATTGGCAAAATGGCGAGAAAAGTTTATCTGAAAGACAAAGAATAGCTACAAACTGAAACAGCAATAGAATTAGAAAGAGAAGGTGCATCAAAAGGAAACAACATGATGCACCTTTTTTAGACTCAAGAAGTCCAAATCAGAAAAAGAAAACACTTGAACTTCCTTCAGTTTAAACCTTTTCACTCCAAAACTATCCAATAGCAAGTAGAGCAGCCAGGGCTGCAACGTGCAGAGAAGCGATAATCCATGGGCACCTTCAACGAAGAGATCATCATCAATCAGCTGAAAGACCCCAAGACCCGACGCAAGGCCTTTGAGAGTGTGGTGGGCCAATACAGCGAGAAGTTGTACTGGCAAATCCGCCGTATCGTCAATTTCCACGACGATGCCGACGACGTGCTTCAGAACACCTTCCTCAAGGCCTGGACCAATATCGACTCCTTCCGCAACGACTCCAAACTCTATACTTGGCTCAGCCGCATCGCCATCAACGAAAGCCTCTCGTATGTGGCGAAACAAAAAACGAATATCTCGATAGACAATGAGGACATCAACCTTGCCGAGCGTCTGGAGAGCGACAACTACTTCGATGGCGACGAGACTGCTGCCATGCTGCAAGAGGCGGTTGACCAACTGCCAGAGAAACAGAAAGCAGTGTTCACCCTCAAATATTTCCAAGAAATGAAATATGAGGACATGTCGCAAATCTTCGGCACCAGCGTCGGAGCACTCAAAGCCTCCTACCACCTGGCAGTGAAGAAAATAGAAGAATACTTCAACAACCACGACTAAGGCCATTGACCATTGACCATTGACCATTGATCATGACCATTGGCTTCGCCTAAAATGCTCGGGCTCGGCATAGCTCAATGAAGATATAAGAAAAAATGACAAAAAAATCCGCAATGGATTAAACCATATTTCTATAAAACTATCAAAACTATAAACAAGAAACAACCAAAGCCACAAAGCATTATGAAAAGTGAAATTGAAATAAAGAAAAGGTTAAGCGAAGGGCCCACCAACCCATTCCGCGTGCCAGAGAATTATTTCGAAGACTTCACAGCACGCATGATGAGCCGTTTGCCAGCCGAGGAAGGTGAAACATCTACAGATGCCACCACTCCTGTCATCGAGATGAACGCACACAAGCGTCGTGGCAAGTGGATGAGCTGGATCACCGCTGTAGCCGCAGTGATGGTGGGTGTGGTCATCGGGCTTCACATCGTTGACAACAACCAGAACACTCCTGCTCCAACCACAACCCCGACTTATGCCTCTGTACAGTCCGTGAGCGAGGAAGAATACGAAGACATGGCTGAATATGCCATGATCGACGCAGGCGATGTCTATGCCTACCTTTCCGGATTCTAATCCACCTCCCAGCTATCCGACTCACGTGCAATACGACGAAGTATAGACAACTAACAACAACTACACACCAGCATTATGAGACGAAAGATTATACTTTTGATGACCCTGCTGACCCTACCCCTGATCACCCTCTATGCCCAAAAGCCAGAAGGATTCAACCGCAGACAGTTCTCTCCAGAGCAGTTTATCAACGATATGAAGGACTTCATCACCAAAGAGGCAGGTCTCTCACCAATGGAAGCCCAGGCTTTCTTCCCCATCTATTTCGAGATGCAGGATTTGCAGCGTAAGAACAATGAAGCGCGCATGCAACTGGCCTGGAGCATCAACGACCAATCCAGTGAGGCAGACTACCAACGCGTGTTGGAGAAGATGAATGAGATGGAGCTGAAGGACAAGCAACTGGAGAAGGACTATATGAAGAAGTTCCACAAGGTCTTGAGCTACAAGAAATTGTACAAAGTCAAGATGGCGGCCTACCGCTACAATATGGTAGCACTCCGTCGATTCACCCCCAACCGACGCGGAAATGGCAACCACCAGCGAGGTGGCGGATGGGGTGGCTTCGGCAACCGCAATCACCATCAGCAATAACAACAGAAAGACACATCTATAACGTATGCAAGAAAAAGTCACGCTTTTTGTAAGGCGTGGCTTTTTTCGCTGTTTCAGGAGGCTCGGCATTCCTGCCGAACGTTATTGCGAGGTATTGTGCGGTATTGCGCGGTATTGTGCAGTATAGTGCAGTATAGTGCGGTATTGTGCGGCAGGAATGCCGCACCTCCTATTTGTTGCGCAGGAACTATATGGGCAAATTGAAGCTACCCATCGGAATGATGTTGATTTTGCCATCGGTGCATTTCATCAGCTGATATTCCACCATAAAATCATCAAAGACAGCACCATAGAGCAACAAACCTTCGTCGGATTTCATCGCCACATAGACCTCAGGTCCCCAGAATTTAGACACATCCGACATCGACCAATCGATGACACCCGTCTCCTCATCCACTTCGAAAGTCTGGGTATGAAGATACAGACTGTCGCCATATTCCAAGGCCCACACTCCTACCCCGTCCTTACCGTTGCTTTCGGTCTGCAACACACAGAGCTGCCAATCATCGCCCAGCACCTCCAAATGACTTTGGGCAATCTTCCTTCCCAGAGTCCTCTCGACCTCCGCAATGATGTTGGAGTCGGCTGGCTCGGGATGCTCAATGTCGCTGACATTCTCAAAATCCAGCAGTTGACGTCCCTTCATCCACTCCTTGGTGACCAGCAGTCCAGAGGCATAAGCCTCCAGGTTGTTGTCATTGACATAGTTCCAGTCGTCTTCGGTCACGGTCTTGTCCTGGTCGTAGAGGTACTTGATCATGATGCTGGAATCATTGTCGAAAAGGTAGAGGTAGCCCTTCATATCCTCGCTTCCCCGATAGAGGTAGTCGTTGAGGTAGGCCTGGTCGTATTCCAGTTCAGCGGCCTGTTCCGCTTCATAGCTGGTTTGATAGGCGTCGTTCTTATAGAGGAAAAGGTTGTAGGCCTTTTTATTCTGGTGTATGGGTGCCAGGCTGTCGAGCGCCAGATTGTAGTTGTCGCCGAAAGGCACAAAAACCTTGGGTTGATAAGTGCTGTAGGCGACGAATCCCGCCACAGGTGGAAGAGTGGAAGGGTCAACCTTAGTCTCCTGGTCTTTGGTGTCGTGGCAAGCGGTGAATAGGCATAAAGCCATCACCATGAAGAATATCGTTTTTCGCATGATGTAATGATGTTCGATGTTTGGATGTTTCGGATACGACACGTCGCATCCCTACAATTGCGAAATTACACCTTTTTCGGCAATGGAGCAAAAAAAGGGCTGTATTTTTTATAAAAATTCAGTACATGTAGGGACGCGACGTGTCGCTTCCGATAAAGCAAATCAACAAATTATATGTTTGCAATAAAGGAGCAGCTCGATCATTAATGGTCGCTTCGCTCAAAAATAACGAAAAAATTGGTTCAAAATTGTTGGAATAACTATTCTGAGATGTTATCGAAAATGGTCGCTTCGCTCAAAATTAACGAAAAATTTGGTTCAAAATTATTGGAATAACTATTCTGAGATGCTATCGAAAATGGTCGCTTCGCTCAAAATTAACGAAAAATTTGGTTCAAAATTATT
>CAMOWU010000118.1 GCA_946628545.1 uncultured Bacteroides sp.
TTATTGCACCTTGGAAAGGGGAATAATCCTTTAAAAAAACGAGGCGGCTGGACTCACGTCCTGCCGCCTTGTTCCATCTAGTAATTTCTTAGTGTATGTGTTAAACCTACTTCTAAAAAAATAACATTACTAATCAACCAATCAAAAAATAATGTCCTGAAATTACCAGATGACCTAACTTAACTAACCTAACTTAATAACTATGAAAATCTTTTACCTAACTTTTACTAACCTTAACAATCAATGCTTATGAAACTTTTTCGAGAGGCTAACCATCTTCGTTAAGATGCTGTTGAATAACCATCTCTCTGATTTCCGATGCAAAGTTACAACGACCTTCAAGAAGACAGCAAACATTTTACCATAAACTCGTCAAAAAACGCTGTTTTATTGATATAAATCAAGTCTGTTATCGCACACAGAGGCGATTTTCGCACTTTTTCGCACTTTTTTGGCCTCATCAAAAAGTGCGTTTTCAGACCCTCTTTCACCTCCAAATTGACGTCCAAATCATGATCACCGATTGAAATATCTCTCCACTTTATTCACCTCTTTCTTGAAAATAGTATAATTTTGCACGTAGATTTCAATTCAACCTACAATCCTTATCTATCGTGGACAATAAAACCCGTCATCATCAACGCAACATCACCCGACTGCTCAGCAGCAGTTGGTTTCCTATACTCATCTTCTCAGCAATCGCCTACATCATTTTGGCCGTTTTCTTCAACGACTATCTCTACGCCGCAGAAAACCACTCACTATGGCTCAATTCCATCCACTTCCTTGAAGAGCACATGCGACAGCCCGGCGGACTGATGATGTGGGCAGGATGCTACCTCACCCAATACCTCCACTATCCCTACCTCGGAGCATTGATGCTGGTCGCCATTTGGGCACTCATCTACATACTTACCATCAAGGCCTTCCGTCTTCAGAGCAGCCACCACTTCCTCGCCCTCATCATCCCCACCGCACTGCTCTGCTCCGAAATCGACCTCGGCTACTGGCTCTACTACATCAAGCTTCCAGGCTATTGGTTCACCGAGTCCATTGGCGTGACGCTTGCCATCGCCGCCATCTGGCTTTTCCGTCTTCTGAAACCATGGGGACGCATTCCATGGCTCATCCTATTCTGCTTTTTAGGCTATGCCCTGCTGGGGTGGTATGCCCTGCTGGCAACAGTGGGCATGATTGTCACCGCCTTTACCCCACAAAGCGGAGAAGCAAAAAAGAGATTCGACATCCATCCCCTCTGGATCCTGCTCTCGGGAGCCATTACGACCATCGCCACTCCACTGCTTTGGTATCAGCACTACGACACGATACGCCTCGACCGTATCTATCTGGCAGCCTTTCCCCTGTTTGAGGCAAACACAACAACGTCGCTTCTACCCTCCGTTCCCTTCATCATCATCGCACTGACCATCATTTGTTTGCCTTTGATGAAGAAAGCGAAAGGTTTGGTCATATCATGCTGTAGCACTGCCCTTTGCGCAGTGATGTTGTACGTCTTCTGGTTCGGCGACGCCAACTACCACACCGAGCTGCGAATGATGCGCGCACTGGAACACCGTGACTGGAACACCATCATACAGGCAACCAACCAACAGCAAGGTCACCCCACCCGCCAGATCATCCTCCTGCGCAACCTCGCCCTGCTGCAGACTGGCCAACTGGGCGAGAAGATGTTCACCTACGACAATGAGACCACTGCCCCCGCCACCTACGACTCGCTCCAGGTGAGGATGGTGAGAACGGTTGGTCCAGAGATTTACCTACAGTATGGCAAGACCAACTTCAGCTACCGCTGGTGTATCGAGAACGGAGTGGAATACGGCATGAACGTCGTTCATCTCCGCCATCTCGCCAAGAGCAGCATCCTCAACAAGGAGCTCAACCTTGCACTCAAATACATCAACCTGCTGAAACGCACCACCTTCCACAAGAAAGAAGCCATGAAGCTTGAAGCCATGGTATTCAATCCCCAGGCACTTGTGGCAAATGAGGAGATGACCTCCGTGGCCAACCTTATCGACGCCAGCGATATGCTCGACACCGACAACGGAGTGTGCGACATCTACCTCACCCAGTATTTCTCCCAGGTGACGAGCCACAACCCCGTCTTCGCCGACCTCATCACCGCCTACACCCTTTTCGTCAAAAACAACGAGCTCTTCTGGCCTCGGTTCATGAACTACGGCATCTTGCACGAAGGCCAAGCCATTCCACGCCATTACCTTGAGGCTGCCTACCTCTTCGGCAATCTCGACAACAGCCCCATCTTCGACGACTTGCAGTTCGACATGGCCATGGTTCAGAACTACAGCAACTTCCAGCTTTCGATCTACAACCTCAAAGAAAAAGGCTATACAGAAAAAGAAATGGCAGAAGAGATGAAGAAGAACTTCGGCAAGACCTACTGGTGGTACTACTATTTCGCCACGGAAAACAAGTTCTACTAATGTTTTACGCGAAAAAAGGCCGTTTTTCCGCTGTAGAAAAGAAAATACTTGACACAATACGATTAAAATTCATCTATTATCGCTAAATTTGCAAGTTGGAACAAAAAACAGGCAACATCATCTTTCTATTGCCACTTATATGACATAGGTGTAATTGACTGTAGGGACGCGACGTGTCGCGTCCACAATGAACCGGACGCGACACGTCCGCAATGAACCAGACGTGACACGTTGCGTCCACAATGAACCGGACGCGACACGTCGCGTCCCTACGTGAAAACATATATCATAAAAGCATATAGACATGTCTAAGAAGCAGAAAAACTACAATAAGTCATCCGCCACTCTGGTAGCGACAAGCACAATCGATGCCAGACAGACACAAAGAAACGAGAACCAGGCACCGCGTGATTTTTCCAAGTTCACCAGAGCCCTGCCCTACCTCTACGGAGCGGTCTTCGCCATAGCCGCATGGCTGATCCTCGCCATAGGCAACAAAGACTACCTCTTCGGTGTGCAGAACCGTTCGTTATGGAGCGACACCAGCCATTTCTTCGATGAGATGATGGCCCTGCCAGGCGGCTTTGTCCACTGGCTCGGCTGCTACCTCACCCAATATTTCTATTACCCCGCCTTAGGCAGTGCCATGCTTGTTGCCCTGTGGCTCATCATCTATGTGGAGGGCATCCTCGCCTTCCGTCTCAAGCCCCGATGGAGTGTAGCCGCCCTGGTGGCCCCCGTACTGTTGCTCTGCTCGGTCATCTGCATCGGCTACTGGATGTACTACATCAAGAACCCAGGCTACTGGTTCAAGGAGACCCTTGGTGTGCTGATCATGATGAGCGGCGTATTAGCCGCCCGTTATATGGGCAACATTTGCCGTTCCATCTGGATCATCGCCTTTGGTCTGCTGGGCTACCCGATAATAGGTTGGTACGCATTGCTCGGCGCACTGCTGATGGCCATCATCAGCCTCCAGAAGAAAGGCGATCAACGAATAGGCGCCTGGGCACCTGTCGCCGCATCGCTGCTGACCATCATCGCCTCCCCCATACTCTGGTACCAGCACTACAGCCGAATCCGCATTGAGGACGCATGGCTTGCCAGTTTCCCCAAGTTCGAGTCCGACACCCTCACCTCCATTCGTCCTTCCGTCCCCTTCATCATGCTCGCCATCTACCTTGTGGCACTCGCCTGCCTGTCTCTGCTGAGCAAAGCATCCGATGAAGGCAAAGCGCAAAAACGATGGATCCCCATAGCCACTAATGCCCTGTTTCTCATCGCCATGGCGGGCTGTGTGAAATACTTCTGGTACGACAACTATAATTTCAAGGCCGAACTGCGCATGGCCAAGGCCATAGACGAGCAGCGTTGGGACGACGTGCTCTACGAGTCGTCCATCGCCCCTGGTCCCCCCACCCGACAGATGGTCATCAGCAAGAACATCGCCCTGATGCGCCAGAAGAAGATGGGTGAAGCCATGTTCCACTACGACAACCGTGGAGAACCACCTTATGTCTTCGACTCCCTTAAGGTCCATCTGGTCCAGACCTTCGCCACCAACATGTACTACCACCACGGCAAAACCTATTTCGCCACCCGCTGGTGCATCGAGAACGGCGTGGAGTTCGGTTTCAACGTCAACGACCTCAAGGTGCTCACCAAGTGCTCCATCATCGAAGGAGAGTTCGACGCCGCGAAGAAATATATCGAGAAGCTCAAGCAAACCACCTTCTACAAAGGCTGGGCTGAAGAGTACGAACGCTACATCAACAATCATGACCTGATAGCCAAGAACGAGGAGTTCAGCAGCATCAAGCCCCTCATGGGTTTTGAGGACCTGCTCGACAGTGACGGAGGCCTTTGCGAGATGTATATCATCAACTATTTCGCCAACTCCACCAACAAAGACCCAGAGTTTTCCGATGTCATCCTCGCCTACACCCTCGTAGATAAGAATATCCAGCTCTTCTGGCCCCGTTTCTTCAACTACGCCATGCTCCACAAAGGCACCCCCATGCCCATCCACTACCAGGAGGCCGCCTACCTCTATGGTCACCTTGAGCACGAGGTTGATATCTCCGGCATGCCTTTCGACCAAGAGAAGGTGGTGCAGCGCTTTGGCGCCTTCCAGCAGATGACCAACCAACTCGTGGCCCAGAAATATACAGAAGCCCAGATGGCAGAAGCCATGCGCGCCCAATACGGCGACACCTTCTGGTATTTCTACTTCCTCGTGAGAGACGTGAAATCCTACTAACCAACTGAAGGAGACTTCTATAAATTCCCCGTTCAAATTATCGAAACGACCAAACAACCATCTACAACATAAGGACCTATGAAACGATTGATCATATACACACTGTCCATTGCCGCACTGGCACTCATGGGATGCAGTTCGCCCAAAGCCCCCAAGGACTACGCCAAGCAGAACACCCAACCCAAGATCTACCCAGACTACACAGAGATCACGGTGCCATCCAACATCGCTCCCACCAACTTCATGGTGCTGGAAAACGGTACGGAAGCCGTAGCCAAGTTCACTTACCCTGGAGGTGAGGAGACTTTCGGCAAAGGCATGAAGATACAAGTGCCGGAGAAGACTTGGCACAAGATGCTGGAAGCCTCCAAGGGCAAGGACATCAAGGTGGAAGTCTTCGTCAAGGAAGGCAGCGGCTGGAAAGGCTACCAGGCCTTCAACATCAGTGTGGCCGAGGAGGAAATCGACCCCTACATCTCCTACCGTCTCATCTACCCCTCTTATATCGCCTACGAGGAGCTGAGCATCAACCAGCGCAACCTCACCAACTTCGAGGAGAAAGACATCTACAACAACATGATCATCTCCAGCGAAGACAACGGCCAGTGCATCAACTGCCACTCCTACCAGAATTACCACACCGAGAACATGCAGTTCCACATGCGTCAGGGCCACGGAGGAACGATGATTGTGGAGGGCAACAAACTGACCAAGGTCGATCTCAAGTCCGACTCCACCATCTCCAGCGGTGTCTATCCCTCTTGGCACCCCACGCAGAAACTCATCGCCTACTCCACCAACAGCACAGGCCAGTCGTTCCACACCATGTCGAAGGCCAAGATTGAGGTGCAGGATTCCAGAAGCGACCTCATCCTCTACGACGTGGAGAAGAACGAGGTGACCAACATCTCCAACCTTCCCGATGAATTTGAGGTCTTCCCTTGGTGGGCTCCCTCTGGCGACATGCTCTACTTCTGCAGTGCCCATTTCATCTTCAGCGACACCACAGGCACCAAGGACGCCGAACTCATCCGCCGATATAAAGAGGTGAAATACAACATCTACCGCAAGCCGTTCGACCAGAAGTCGCACCAGTTCGGTCCCACAGAACTCGTCTATCGTGCCGACTCTCTCGGAGGCAGTGCCACCCTTCCCCGCATCAGCCCCGACGGCCGCTACCTGCTCTTCGCACAAGGCGAGTTCGGTTGTTTCCACGTCTGGCATCCCGATGCCGACCTCTATATCCAAGACCTGCAGACAGGCGAGTCAAGAAAACTGGAGAACGTGAACAGCAACCAGTCGGAGAGCTATCACTCCTGGTCGAGCAACGGTCGATGGATCATCTTCTGCAGCCGACGCGACGATGGCAACTACACTCGCCTCTACATTGCATACTTCGACAAACAAGGCAAGGCCCACAAGGCCTTCGCTCTGCCACAAGAAGACCCTGGCTTCTACACTTACTTCATGAAGAGCTACAACATTCCTGAGTTTATGGTCGAGCCCGTCAAGCACACTCCGCAGGAATTTGCCAGCGCCGCCAAGAAGGACGCCATCCGCGCCAAATTCAACGGTAAGGAGGTCACCAACCTGACCGACACCGTGAAGCATCTTGTGAATTAAGAGGGAGTAGAAGAGGGAGTTAAAGGGGAAGTGAAAGAGGAAGTAGAAGAGGAAGTTAAAGGGGAAGTTAAAGGGGGAAGTTAAAGAGGAAGTAGAAGGGGAAGTAGAAGGGGAAGTAGAAGAGGGAGTGAAAGGGGGAGTTGAGACTCAGCAATTTGATTTGGACAACAAGTGACAATAATTATGAAAAAAACATTACTTACTATTTCATTGACTGCGCTATGCGCTGCTGCCATGGCACAAGGCACGATAGAGGATTACAAACGCGCCTATAGCATGCCATCCAAGTACAGCGGCAAGATGACCCACGGAAGCATGCGCGCCCATGCCATCGAGGACAGCCACAAGTTCTGGTACACCGAACAAGGCGAGAACGGAACCTATTATAAACTGGTGGATGCAGAGGCCAACACCTGCACCGACCTGCTCAAGCCAGAAGAAGTGGCAACAGCCATCAGTCAGGCATCAGGCGAGGAAGTGAACGCCCGACGACTCAACCTCAGTGAACTGAGGGTCAAGAGCGATGGCACTGTGGAACTGCGCCACGAGCGGGCGATGTGGAACTACAACCCCAAAGACCGCACCGCCACCAAGATACGCGATATAGAAGACCGACACTGGCCTCGCCAACAACGCCACTGGATGGAAGTGCCAGACGAGAAGGACGGGGTCATTCCCTCACCCGACCGCAAAACCGAGATCTTCTTCAAAGACAACAACCTCTACCTGCGCAACCTCTCGGACAAGACGGAGAAAGCACTCACCACCGACGGTGTGGAGAAGAACTACTACAGTTCCTACGGACGCTGGTCGGACGACGGTAAATACTACGCCACAGTGAAGATCATTCCCGCGCCCAAGCACTATGTCTATTACGTGGAGTCTTCGCCACGCGACCAAGTGCAGCCCAAGCTCAAGCCCCAGGAATATGCCAAGCCAGGCGACTCGCTCAACTACCGAGTGCCAGTCATCGTCGAGGTGGCTACCGGCAAGGTGGTTATCCCATCCACAGAACTTTTCCAGAGCCAGTACTATGTAGATGCTCCCCAATGGAACAAAGACAACAAGAGTGTCACCTTCGAGTTCAACGAGCGTGGCCACCACCACTACCGCCTGCTCGAAATGTCGGCCGAGACAGGACAAGTCCGCACCATCATCGAGGAGTCGAGTGAGAAATACGTCAACTACAACCGCCATTTCCGCCACGACTTCGAGGACGGCAAGCGCATCCTCTGGATGAGCGAGCGCGACAACTACGCCCACCTCTACCTCTACGACAAGGCCAAGGGCAAGGTCATCAACCAAGTGACCAAAGGCGAGTGGTATGTCCGCGACATACAACGCGTGGATGAGAAGGCAGGCGTGGTCTATTTCTCAGCCAACGGCATGAACAAGAACGAGGATCCCTACCTCATCCACTACTACAAGATCAAGCTCAACGGCAAAGGACTGGTGTGCCTCACCCCAGAGGAAGGCAACCACCGCGCTGTATTCACCCGCGACATGGCCTACCTCATCGACACCTACTCCACCGTGACCAATCCACCCGTCAGCGTGCTTCGCTCCGCCAAGGACGGCAAGATCATCCGTGAACTGGAGCGTGCCGACATCAGCCAGTTGGAAGCCAATGGCTGGAAAGCCCCCGAGGTGTTTGTAGCCAAAGGCCGTGACGGTCAGACCGATATGTGGGGCATCATCCAGCGCCCATCCAATTTCGATCCATCGAAGAAATATCCCGTCATCGAGTACATCTACTCCGGTCCTGGCGACCAATATGTGCCCAAGTCGTTCACTCCCATGATGTGGTACCTCACTCCATTGGCAGAATTGGGTTTCATCGTCGTGCAACTCGATGCCATGGGCACTTCTTTCCGCAGCAAGTCGTTTGAGGAAGTCTGCTACAAGAACCTGAAAGACGCCGGTTTCCCCGACCGCATCGCCTGGATCAAGGCCGCATGCGAGAAATACCCATACATGGATGTTGACCGCGTGGGCATCTACGGTTCGTCGGCTGGCGGTCAAGAGGCCCTGGGTGCAGTGCTCTTCCACGGCGACTTCTACAAAGCCGCCTACTCCGCCTGCGGTTGCCACGACAACCGTATGGACAAGATATGGTGGAACGAGCAGTGGATGAGCTACCCCATCGACAAGAGTTACGAGGAGTGCTCCAACGTGGTCAACGCCTACCGCCTCAACCGCCCGCTGATGCTCGTTGTGGGCGAGATGGACGACAATGTGGACCCGTCATCGAGCTATCAGGTGGTTAACGCACTGATCAAGGCCGGCAAGAACTTCGAGTTCATCATGTTGCCAGGCGTGCGCCACACCATGGGCGAGAGCTATGGCGAGCACAAACGCTACGACTTCTTCGTCAAGAATCTCATAGGAGTGGATCCTCCCAAATGGGAAGACCTCAAGTAGGGACTCGACGCGACGTGTCGCGTCCGCCCCACGCATTTATTCATGCTGAATCTATCATTTTATCATTTGCTAAAACAAGACAACAACCTTGCATACCCCAAAAGAACTCGGAACAGACAACGTAGGCAAGTTGCTCATGCGCTACGCCATACCGGCAGTAATTGCCATGACCGCATCATCTCTCTACAACATGGTCGATAGCATCTTTATCGGCCGTGGAGTAGGTCCTTTGGCCATTGCCGGTTTGGCCATCACCTTTCCCGTCATGAACCTCTCCGCCGCTTTCGGCGCCATGATTGGTGTGGGCGGATCGACCATGATTTCCGTCAAACTCGGTCAGAAGGACAACGAAACCGCAGTCCGCGTGCTGGGCAATGTGGTCACACTCAACGTCCTGCTGGGCGTTCTTTTCGGTGGTTTGGCCATCATCTTCCTCAACCCCATCCTCCGTTTCTTCGGTGCCAGCGACAACACCTTAGGCTATGCCTACGACTATATGCTGGTGATTCTGCTGGGCAACGTGGTCACCCACCTCTATCTTGGTCTAAACAGCGTGTTGCGCGCCATTGGGCAGCCCAAGAAAGCCATGAACGCCACCATAGCGACCGTTGTGATCAACACCATCCTCGACCCGCTCTTCATCTATGGTCTCGACATGGGCATCCGCGGAGCCGCCATCGCCACCGTCATCGCCCAGGTCATCGCACTGGTCTATGTCTGGTGGTTGCTCTCCAACAAGGAGCAATATGTCCACCTCCAGCGCGGCATCTACGGTCTTCGTTCGAAGATTGTGAAGAACATCATCGGCATCGGTCTGTCGCCCTTCTGCATGCAAACCTGCGCCTGTATGGTCGTCATACTTATCAACACCAGCCTCCGCACCCACGGCGGCGACCTTGCCATCGGTGCCTACGGCATCGCCAACCGCATCACCTTCGTCTTCGTGATGATCGTGATGGGCATCTGCCAGGGTATGCAACCCATCGCCGGCTACAACTACGGTGCCCGGCAGTTCGACCGCGTGACCGAGGTGCTCAAGAAGGCCATCATCCTCTCCACCATCGTCGTGACCATCGGATTCGTCGTTTGCGTCTTCACGCCAGTGCCCATCGTCCACCTCTTCACCTCCGATCCCGAACTGACCGACATCAGTGCCAACGCCCTGCGCATCATCAACTGCCTCTTCTCGGTCGTTGGTCTGGCCATGGTGACTGGCAACTTCTTCCAGAGCATCGGCAAGGCTAAGATCAGCATCTTCCTCTCCACCACCCGACAGCTGCTCTTCCTCGTTCCCTTGCTCTTGGTACTCCCCAACTATTTCGGCACCAACGGTGTGTGGATAACCATTCCCATCTCGGATATCCTCTCATCCATCACAGCCGCTGTGATGCTCTGGTATTTCTACAAGAAGGAAGGATTCAAAACCAACAACATCTGAACTATTTAGTTAAGAGTTAAGAATTAAGAGTTAAGA
>CAMOWU010000119.1 GCA_946628545.1 uncultured Bacteroides sp.
TCACTCCTCTTTCAGTGGGTTCCAGCCTTGGGCCTTGAGGTCGAACTCCTGGGCGTCGCGGGTGACGAGCACACGACCCACTTCAGGACGCGTGATATGGCCTATCATTTTCACGTCCTTCATGTTGGCGATCTTCTCGTGGTCGGTGATCGGAATGGTGAAGAGCAACTCATAGTCCTCACCGCCATTGAGGGCGCAAGTGGTGACATTCATGTTCAGTTCTTCTGCCATCACCGCTGTCTGGTAGTCGATGGGGATGCGCTCTTCAAACACACGGCAACCACAATGGCTCTGATCGCAGATATGCAGCAGCTCGCTGCTCAAGCCATCGCTGATGTCCATCATGGCAGTGGGATGGATGCCGCGCTCACGCAACTCCTGGATGATGTCGCGACGGGCTTCCGGACGTAGCTGACGCTCGATGATGTATTCACGTCCTGCCATGTCGGGCTGGTAGTTCTCCAGCTCCCGACGCATGGTCTCGCGCTGTTCGCCCTGAAGCTTCTGCATCTCCTGCCATTGCTGCTCGAAGACCATCTGCTCGCGCTTGAGCAGTTGCAGACCCATATAGGCGGCTCCGAGGTTACCGCTCACACAGATGATGTCGGTGTCCTTGGCGCCGTTGCGGTAGATGGCTTTGCCTCGCTCCACATCGCCAATGCAAGTGATGCTGATGGCGAAGCCTGTCAGCGAAGAGGTGGTGTCGCCACCGACGATATCCACACCGTACTCTTCACAAGCGATGCGAAGGCCGGAATAGAACAGGTCCATGTCTTCCACGCTGAAACGTTTGTCGATGGCTATGCTGACGGTGATTTGGCGAGGAGTGCCACCCATGGCATAGATGTCGCTGAAGTTCACCATCGCCGATTTGTAGCCCAAGTGCTGCAGGGGGGTGTAGGTGCGGTCGAAGTGGACGCCTTCCATGAGCATGTCGGTCGTGACGAGGACCTGACGGTCGCTGTAGTCGAGCACAGCGCAGTCATCCCCCACACCATAGACGGTGCTTTTGTTCTTTAATACAATACCTTCTGTGAGTCTCTTGATGAGACCGAATTCTCCAAGTGTACTTATTTCTGACATAGTTCCTAATTAAATATCATCAACTCCCCTCCCCTCGAAGGGGAGGGGTGGGGGTGGGGTTATAACTGCTCAGCCAAACTCTATTAGGGTCGCTTGGCTCAAAATTTCCGAAAAATTTGATTCAAAATTATTGAAAATAGGATGCACGGAGATTTTTCTTCTAATTATCCTAATAATTTTCCTTTAATTTTAGCGTGCTGAATATTGTCACGACTCGGCATAGCTCAAGCAAGCTTGGCTCTGCACTCACTGCTCCAATATTTGAGCGGAGCGACCTTTAAAAACCAAATTGCTGAGTAGATATCGGTGGGGTGAGTCCCAACTCCCCTCCCATTTAAGGGGAGGGGTAGGGGTGGGGTATGTATCAACTCCCCTCCCCTGCAACAGGGTAGGGGAGTGGGTTAGATTTTCTCCAAGAGTGCTCTGAAAATCTCCGCCATCTTGGGTTGTACGGCATCGGCAGCCTTCTGCACTTCCTCGTGCGACACCTCACCGATGATTTCCCCGAAACCGATGTCGGTGATGACCGACATACCGAAGACCTTGATTCCGCAATGCACTGCCACAATGACTTCTGGCACTGTGGACATGCCTACTGCGTCGCCGCCCAGCACACGGAATGCACGGTATTCTGCAGGGGTCTCGAAGGTCGGCCCTTGAGTGGCAAGATAAACACCCTGTTTCACGGGGATGCCCTTTTCTGTGGCTATCTCAATGGCCTGGGCGATGAAGGCCTTGTTGTAGGCGCTGTCCATGCTCGGGAAACGGGGGCCGGGGGGCACGTTCTTGCCGCGCAGAGGATGCTCGGGCATCATGTTGATGTGGTCGGTGATGATCATCAGGTCGCCTACCTTGAAGGACGGGTTCATGCCTCCGGCTGCATTGCTCACGAAAAGGTTCTTGATGCCCAGTTCGTACATCACGCGGATGGGGAAAGTCACCTCCTTCATGGAGTAGCCCTCGTAGTAGTGGAAACGTCCCTGCATCGCTATCACGTCCTTGTTGCCAAGGCGGCCGATAAGCAGTTTGCCGCTGTGACCTTCCACTGTCGAGATGGGGAAGTTGGGGATGTCGGCGTAGTTGATGGCCAAATCCACCTCTATTTCACTGGCCAGACGAGCCAGCCCTGTACCCAAGACAATGGCCGTCTCAGGCTTTGTTGTCATTCTTTCTTTTAAGAAGCGTGCTGTTTCTTGAATTTTTTCGTACATAACCAATGATTGTTTCGTTGAAATAATCTTCGTCGTTCATGATCACTACCTCTACGGGCAGCACATAGAGAGATTTCTTCACCTCCTCGCTGAAGTCGCCGTGGTGCATGAGCCTCGTGGCGTCTTTCTCAGTGGTGATGATGAGTCGGCTCTCGCCTGTCAGTTCGCTGAAGGCGGTTTCTATCTGTCGGATGTCTTTTTTCTTGAAGTTGTGGTGGTCGCTGAACTTCAGGGACCTGAAGGTGGTGTACTGGCTGAGGTCATACTCCATCTGTTCTGGCGAACCGATGCCGGTGAGCAAGAGCACGGAGGGCCGGCTATCTTTGAGTTGCTCAAGGGCAATCTGCTGACCGGAGGGGTCGAACAGATTGTAGAGTTTGCCGTACTTGAAGGTGGAGAAGAAGAGTTTCTGCCAGGGGTAGAGTTCCAAGGTGCGCTGGATGCCACGTTTCTCCATCGGTGTGATGGTCTTGGGGCATTTGGTCACGATGACGATGTCGGCTCTTCGCTTGTTGAACTTGTGCTCACGCAGACGGCCGGCGGGCAACAGGGCGTCGAAACAGATGAGACGGTGGTAGTCCATCAGTAGAATGTTGATTCCCGGAGTGACATAACGGTGCTGGTAGGCGTCGTCGAGGATGATGACGTCGATGGCGGGTTGTATGTCGGGGTTGTCTGCCAGTTTGTGGATGCCCCTGCGACGGTTCTTATCTACGGCGATGCGTATGCCGGGGAACTTCTGTTTCATCTGGTAGGGCTCGTCGCCTATCTCGGGCATGGTGGTGTCGGCATTGGCCAGCAAGAAACCTCTGGTCTTGCGCTTGTAGCCACGGCTCAGCAAACCAATCTGGAACTTGCTCTGGAGCAGCTTCACCAGATACTCAGAATGGGGAGTCTTGCCCGTGCCGCCAACAGTGAGGTTGCCCACACTGATGACGGGGATGTCGAACGATTCCGAACGCAGCAGTCCGCAGTCGAACATCATGTTCCTGATGCCTACAATCAGTCCGTAGATCCAAGAAAGGGGACGCAGGAACTCATTGATTTTTATATGATCACCTTCCAAGATAAAAAGTGTTTAGGGACTTAAATAAATTGTCTTACAAGTTGAAGCTGATGGTGTAGGGAAGTGCGGCCTGAACACCGTTTCTGCCAGTGATGGACTTGGCGGCGATGAGGATCTCGAAGTACTCACCGAAAAGTTCCCTTGCCTTGGCATCGGCGTATGAATCGCTGTTTGTGGCTGTATCCAACAGCTTGGTGAACATGTTCTCCTCGGCGGGATAGTTCATCACGGTGCATTCCTCCACCTTGGCGCGTTTCTTGGCTTCTGCAATAGCCACGTCAAGGCCACCGAGCTGGTCCACCAGACCAATCTCCTTGGCATGAACACCTGTCCACACACGGCCTTCACCGATTTCCTTGATGTAGTCTTGCTTCTTCTTACGTCCGTCGGCAACACGCTTGGTGAACAGTTCATATCCACGGTTGACGTAGCCCTGAATATGAGTGCTCTCGTTGGCGGTCATGTCGCGAAGGCCTAAGCCCAAGAAGCTGGAACCGAAGTCGGCGTATTCGTTGGTCTTCACGCTGTAGGTCTTCAGACCCAGTTTCTTCTCCAAGAGTTCGTTGCCGTTGAAGAACATACCGAAGATACCGATAGAACCTGTGATGGTGGTGGGCTCTGCTACAATCCAGTCGGCTGGACAGGAGATGTAGTAACCGCCAGAAGCGGCATAACCGCCCATTGACACGACAACGGGCTTCTTCTCCTTCACCTTCATCAGCTGATGCCAGATCTGTTCGGAGGCGTAGGCGCTGCCACCTGGGGAGTTCACGCGAAGCACAAGGGCTTTGATGTCGTCGTCGTTGGCGATCTTCTCCAGTTCCTTGATGACTTTCTTGCCCACTATCTGGTCGTCGCCAGAAAGGATGGAGGTGGGATCGTTGTCTGCATCCTCTACGATGTCGCCCGAAGCGTAATATACGGCTACAATGTTACCGCTGGGATCCTTGGCCTTGTCGGCTGCGGAGTTGGCAAGGTCGGCGACGCTGATGGTGTTGTAGTCCTTGGGGTCGCTCACGTCCATATATCTGGCAATCATGTGCTTCACCTCGTCGGGATAGGCCATCTTATCGACCATACCTGACTTCAAGTATTCAGAGGCATCTGCAAGGGTGATGCAGGAGTCGGCAAGCATATTGAGCTTGTCGGCACTGACTTGCTTTCTCGACTTGGCGATGTCTTCGCACATCTTCTTCCAGATCTCGCTTGTATAGACGGTAATCTGCTCGCGGTTGGCATCGCTCATTGTGTTGGTGATATAAGGCTCAACGGCTGATTTATAGGTGCCTACCTTGAAGACATTGGCCTTGATTCCCACTTTGTCGAGCAGGTCCTTGTAGTACATCACTGTGCCGCCAAGACCCATCCATTCAATCATGCCTTGAGGGTTGATCACCACTGAGTCGGCTACACTGCTGACGTAGTAGGTGCCTTGGCTGTAGCTGTCGCCGTAAGCGAGAATGAACTTGCCACTCTTCTTGAACTCAAGCAACTTGTTGCGAAGTTCTTCCATCATGGCTGGAGCGGCACCCGAGATGCTTCCGCTTTCGATGTAGATGCCTTTCACCTTGTCGTTGTCCTTGGCGATGTCGATGGCCTTGAGGGCTTGGGCGAGACTGATGTTCTCACTGTCGCTGCCACCCATCAGGGAGGCGAAGGGGTTGTCTTGGCTGCGTTCCGACATGGTGCCATTCAGTTTCATGACGAGCACGCTCTTAGATGGCACTTTTGTGGTTGTTTGCATGGTCATGCCCAGGAGTGACACCATGGTCATGACGAAACAGAGAATACTTACCACCAGGATACCTACGATGGTGGCTAACACGTACTTAAAGAAATCTTTCATTGTGCTATTGTTTTGTTGATTTTTATTTACTGAGGTACTTCACGTATTCGCAGGCAGCGAGCAACCATGCACCAGTGCCGAAGGGAGCCTGGGAACGGGCATCGACGGTGCGAGTGGGGTCGGGCTTCTCACCGATGGGCTGCACAAAACCGATGCTGCCATCGGACTGGAGGGCTGTTTCCGACAAGTATTTCCATGCCTTCTCGATGACGGGCTTGAACTCTTTCTTTTTCAAAATGCCGTTGTTCACACCCCAGAGCAATCCGTAGGTGAAGAAGGCGGTTCCGCTGGTCTCAAAACCTGGGGCATCGTCCTCGCACTTCATCGAACGGCTCCAGTAGCCGCCATCCTGCTGGGTGCGTGCCACACCGCGTGAGAGCTGTTTGAAACGGTCGAGATAGAAAGCGCGATACTTGGATTTCTTGGGCAGGTCGGTCAGAACCTTGGCAAGTCCGGCCAATACCCAGCCATCGCCCCTCGCCCAGAAACTCTTGCCGCCATTGCAGGCTGTAGTGACCTTCGGCCATACATACTTGCCGTCGCGGTAATAGAGCTGGTCTTCCTTGTCGAAAAGCAGGCTGTCGGTCCAGCGGTAGCTCTCGTATTGCTTGTCGAGCAACTTCTCGTTGCCTGTCACCTTATAGAGCTTGGTGAAGATGGGCATACCCATGTAGAGGGCGTCGCTCCACCACCAGAAGTCCACATCAGGCATCTCGGCCTGGTAGTTCATCACCTCCTTGGCGCGGGCAATCTTCTCCTCGCCGCCTTCAAGGTTGTAGAGGTCGATATAGACTTGGAAGCATATCTGCCAGTCGGCGAAAAGCACATGCTTCATGCCTTCACCATAATGCTTGTATTCCCATTTCTTGGGATCTTGCTCTGTGGCGCCCATCCATTTATTGTATTCCGCCCATTTCTTGGCGTAGTTGAGGTATTCAGATTTCTTGGTCAGATCGTAGGCGGCCATATTGCCCGTATAGTAGGCGGCGTTGTCCCAGAAACCACGGCATTCGGTCTTGTTGTGACTCTGCCAGTAGTCGTTCACCTTGATGATCATTTCTGTCACCTTTTTCACTTCTTCTGGATTCTTGCCTTTGCGCTTGGCCTGTGCGGGCATCGCCAACAACGACACACAAATCAACAATACTGCATAGATTCTCATCATAAATATTTGTTCTTTTTGTTTTTGTATGCTTAGGTTAGTGATTGGAATGAAATGTATGAATAATCATGTGAAAGATGTCATTCCACTATATTTATGCAAATTTGCAAAATATTTTTCAATTTCCCAAAAAGAAAAGGTTTTTTCAACACTTTCTGTGGCAAAAAAGATGATAATTCATTCTCGGCATGAGGTGAACGCGTATTTTGTCTGCGAACAGTCAAGACCGAAATTTGCTCAACAGCACTATTTTTCTTACATCGAGTTGAGAAAAATGCGTCCCGAGAAATGATTATTAGTTTGAATGTTGTAATTTTGTATCGTGCATCCTCAATAATTTTTCCCCCCTCAATAACCAATAACCTTTTCACTCCCAATTTAACTTCCCCTTCCCAATGATTAACCAGCAACTTTTACAACCAGAGAGCATCGTCGTGATTGGCGGCTCTAACAATGAGCATAAACCTGGTGGCGCAGTGGTGCGCAACCTCATTAAAGGTGGATATCAAGGCATCCTGCGAATTGTCAATCCCAAAGAAGATGAGGTGCAGGGCATCAAGGTCTTCCATGATGCCAGGGAACTGCCTCCCACCGACCTTGCCATCTTGGTCGTTGCTGCCAAATACTGTCCCGATTATGTGGAATTGTTGGCGGCTGAGATCAATGTGAAAGCCTTTATCATCATTTCGGCGGGTTTCGGTGAGGAGACACAACTTGGTGCGCAACTGGAGCAGCGCATACTCGATACCTGTGAGAAATATGGTTGCTCACTGATCGGACCTAACTGCATCGGATTGTTGACAAGGTGGCATCATTCTGTGTTCACACTTCCTATTCCCCGGCTCACCCCTACGGGTGTTGACTTCATATCCAGTTCGGGTGCCACAGCGGTGTATATCCTTGAAAGCGCGGTCACTAAAGGATTGCCTTTCAATTCGGCATGGTCAGTGGGCAATGGAAGGCAGATAGGAGTGGAGGATGTGCTGCAGTATATGGATGAGAACTTCGACCCAGAGACCGATTCGCACGTGAAGTTGCTCTACATCGAAAGCATCGCCGACCCTGACAAACTCCTCTACCATGCCACGTCGCTCATCCGCAAAGGTTGCCGAATCGCCGCCATCAAGGCGGGATCGTCGGAGAGTGGTATGAGGGCGGCATCGAGCCATACGGGTGCCATCGCGTCGAGCGACTCTGCGGTGGAGGCGCTTTTCAGAAAGGCAGGAATAGTCCGTTGCTTCTCGCGCGACGAACTGACAACCGTAGGGTGCATCTTCACGCTTCCACGTTTCACCGGGAAGAACTTTGCCATCGTCACCCATGCCGGAGGTCCAGGAGTGATGCTCACAGATGCCTTGTCGAAAGGGGGAATGAAAGTGCCTCCATTGGAAGGGGAGTTGGCTGAGGAACTGAAGTCGAAGTTACTGCCGGGATCGTCGGTGGCGAATCCTATTGATATTCTTGCCACTGGCACTCCAGAGCAATTGGGCATTGCCATTGATTTCTGTGATGAGAAATTCGATGATGTCGATGCAATCATGGTCATCTTCGGCACACCGGGATTGGTGAAAATCTACAAAGCCTATGATGTGTTGCATCAGAAAATCACAACATGTAGGAACCCCATTTTCCCCATCCTGCCCAGTACCATCACGGCGGGACCGGAGGTTCATGAGTTCCTGCACCGTGGGCATGTCAACTTCTCCGACGAAGTGGTGCTGGCCACGGCACTCACGCAGGTGATGAAGACACCGGCACCTGCCGACCAGCAAATCGAAATCCACGGCGTGGATGTGCCGCGCATTCGGCGCATCATAGACGGCATACAAGGGAATGGATTCATCAATCCCGAACTTGTGCATCAACTGCTCGAGAGTGCGGGCATACCTACCGTACAGGAGTTTGTCAGCGACAGTAAAGATGATCTTCTGGCTTTTGCCGAGAAATGTGGCTATCCTGTGGTGGCGAAAGTGGTAGGTCCTGTCCACAAGAGTGATGTGGGAGGTGTGGCGCTCAATGTGCGTACACCCAGCCACCTTTCTTTGGAGTACGAACGCATGATGCAGATTCCGGGAGCCACTGCCTTGATGGTTCAGAAGATGTTGCACGGCACTGAACTTTTCATCGGGGCGAAGTACGAGCCGCGCTTCGGTCATGTGGTGCTTTGTGGTTTGGGAGGTATCTTTGTGGAGGTGCTCAAAGACGTGTCGAGTGGACTGGCTCCTCTTTCTTACGAAGAGGCCTATAGCATGATTCATTCTTTGCGCGGATATTCCATCATCTCGGGAACTCGTGGGCAAGAGGGAGTGAATGAACGCAGATATGCCGAGATCATTGTCCGTCTCTCCACACTCCTGCGTTTCGCCACTGAAATCAAGGAAATGGATATCAATCCTCTTCTTGCCGATGCCAAAGATGTCATTGCGGTCGATGCCCGCATCTTGGTCGAAAAAGAGTAATAACTCCCCTCTTTAACTTCCCCTTTAACTTCCTCTTTAACTTCCCCTTTAACTCCCTCTTTAACTTCCCCTTTAACTCCCTCTTTAACTTCCCTTTTAACTCCCCTCTATCCCCAATGCCTCCTTGGCGTATTGGATGAGGAAGTCGGCGGTTTTCTCCTTGCCGAGGATGGAACTGTTGACACAGATGTCGTAGGCGCGGCTGTCGCCCCATGTGCTCTCGCAATAGAAGTCGTGGTAGGCGGCGCGTTTCTTCTCGATGCTTCGAAGGCGTTTCTCCGCTTCTTCCCGTCCGATAATCTCTCGGTCCTGGAAGAACTTGATGCGGTCCTCAAGGTTTGCGCGAATGAAGATGCTGAGATGCCGGGGATGGTGGCGAAGGATATAGTCTGCGCAACGACCCACGATGATGCAGTTTTCTTTTTCCGCCTTTTCCTGTATCACTCGGCATTGGATGTTGAACAAGTTCTCATCACTGATGCTGTTGCTGTAGAAGGAATCTGCGGTGACAAACGGTACGGCGGCCATGGCTCTGAGCGCCATACCCTTGAGCCCGCCGCTTGATGCCTCGTCGTGCTGCTTGAGAATCTCGGGAGATATGCCGCTTTCCTGAGCCGCCATGTCGATAAGACTGCGGTCGTAGATGGGGATGCCGAACTTCTCGGCCATGATTTTTCCGATTGTCTTGCCGCCACTGCCCAGTTCGCGGCCGATGGTGATGACGTAATTGTTCATAGTGATGTGTTTTTTAGGTAGTTTTAAAAAGTTGTGATTGTATTCGTCAATTCTTGAACTGATGCTATTTTTCTTAACTCTAAACTAAAGTCTAACG
>CAMOWU010000120.1 GCA_946628545.1 uncultured Bacteroides sp.
CAAAGAACGATCCAGAGTTCTTTGCTTGTCTTAATATATCTCGACACTTGAACAATATATTGTCAAGATTCAGTGTTTCTTCTTTTACTTTCTTTGCCATACTACTTAAAATCCACAATTGTCAACTAATAATTTTTGTAACATCTTGAGCGTCAAAAGTTGTTCAGAATTTGTTTATCTGGTTGATCTCACCTAAATTACAACAGCCGTAGAAGCTCAAATAGAATCATCAACGACAGGACAAATATAGCACAAAAAATCTGAAAAAACACTCCTTTTCCCTGAATTCTTCTCGCTATCCATCAAATTCAACCAACAACGAAGGAATTTGAAGCACATATCGGCTATCACAGCACGTTCTTCCACCCAACAGTACGTTCTGATTATCCTTGCTACCTGTGAATCTGTTTTACAAAAATTCTCTCGCTTCGTTCAAAATTATTATATTTGCCCGAATCTTCAAAAACAACGGAAGAAGGACTGACATCGACACGCTAACACTCATGCCTGACTCCATCGTCGAGAAAGTGTAAATTCACCCGTTTACCCATTTACCCGTTCACTCTTTCTAAAAAAACAATAACCAATACCCATCTCCCGTTGAAGTCGAGTGCCCGCAGTACTACCGGCTGGATCCCCTCAATAACCAATAACCCATAACCATTCCACCCCACTTAATAACCCATAACCCCTCAAAAGGGTCTAAAGCCTAAAGTCTAAAGTCTAAGGTCTAAAAATGTCATACCCCTAAAACATTTTTGCATAAACACATTGCAAGAATATACAAAACGACACTAAAACCACCACAAATATGCAGAAATAAACCACTTTTGTATGAATATCCCGAAAAAGTGGATGACATAAAACATTTAAAAACAGCCCCAAAAACATCACGCAAAATCAACTCAACGATATACCAATTCCATAATCTAGACCATCATACTGTCATCCCATTCGTCAGAATGATTCGTGAGTAATATTCATGATGCTCTGTCAAAAGGAAAATCAAAGCATTGGCAAGGAAAACTTGAACTTCTCTACACCTAATGTTGAGTTCTTCAAACATTTTTCATAATTTTGCACTTGCCAGTTGAACCTACGCTTAAAAAATGTCACAAAAGATGTCATAAAAAATACAACAAAACGAACGATGCGGATATTATTATTAGGAGAATATAGCAATGTGCATTGGACACTGGGCGAAGGGCTCAGGGCATTGGGACACGAGGTGACGGTGGCTTCAGACGGTGACTACTGGAAAGACTACCATCGCGACATCGACCTCAAACGCAAGTCGCTGGGCAAATTCGACACGCTGCGCTATCTGTTGCGCCTGGCACGCACCTTCCCCACATTCAAAGGCTACGACGTGGTGCAGATCATCAACCCCGTGTTCCTCGACCTGAGCGCCGAGAAGATGTACCCTTTCTACCGCTATCTGCGCCGCCACAACAAGAAGTTGTTCATGGGCGCTTTCGGCATGGACTACTACTGGGTGAAGGCTGGACTGGACTGCCAGACCTTCCGCTACTCCGACTTCAACATGGGCAAAGAACTGCGCCACAACGCCGACAACGACATCTACATCGCCGACTGGTATGAAGGCGAGAAAGGCCGACTCACCCAATACGTGGCCAACGACTGCGACGGCATCATCTCCGGACTTTACGAATACGACGCCTCCTACCGCCCCTACTTCGCCCATAAACTGACCTTCATCCCCTTCCCCATCAACATGGGACAAGTGACACCCATCGAGCACGATGGACATCAGAAAGTGCGCTTCTTCATCGGTGTGCAGAAAACCCGTTCGGAGTACAAAGGCACCGACATCATGCTGCGTGCCCTGGAACGGCTCGTCGCCCGATATCCCGACCGGTGCGAGATGGTCAAAGCTGAATCCGTGCCATTCCAGCAGTATCAGCAGATGATGAACACCAGCGATGTGATGCTCGACCAACTCTACTCCTACACCCCAGCCATGAACGCCCTGCTTGCCATGGCCAAAGGACTGGTGGTGGTAGGCGGTGGAGAACCTGAGAACTACGAGATCCTCCACGAACAGGAACTGCGACCCATCATCAATGTCCAGCCCAACGAAGAGGATGTCTATCACCAACTGCAGGAACTGGTGCTGCATCCCGAACGCATCCCAGAACTGTCGCGCCAAAGTGTGGAGTACATCCGACGCCACCACGACCATGTGAAGGTGGCGAGAGAGTATATCGACTTCTGGACCTCCAGATGAATCTCTGAGGTGAAGCATGCCATGGAAGTTTTTGAGCAAAATTTTCCTCATCTCTTCAAAATAATCAGTTTTCATTTCTTTGATATTGCTATTATTGTGTATATTTGCGAGATGATCAATCGGAACTTGGCATAAATAGCATTAACCCCATAATACTAAATTGTTTATGAACGACAAGAACGAGAACTCAGGACATTATATCAAGTCGTATGGCAATAAGGAAGACCACTACGACAAAAGCGACAGGATATCTTCGGAATCGAAGACCATTCTACCACCGCTTCCACACAACTACAGTCAGAACCGCCAACAGACCACACCGCCGCCTACACCCAAAACACAACGGCGGACCACCCCGAACGGCAACCAGCGGACTGGCTATCAGCAAACCACCCCGAACGGCAACCAAAGGTCAACATCAACTGGCAATCAGCGGACTGGCAATCAGTGGACCACAACGAACAGCAACCAGCGGACAACCCCTCCGCCAACGCCCAATACCTCCAACAATGGCACCCGTGGCTACCAGCGGACCACACCTCCGCCCACGCCCCAGACCAACAACGGCCATTTCTTCGGTTCACAACAAGACAACTCCTCCGACAAAACCAAGAAATCGTTTGGGTGCCTCGCCTATGCATTCATGTGCTTCATCATTTACAGTATGATACGCGCTTGCGCTTAGCAAGTGGTCACCACAAGAAAGAATCAACTATCAACATAAATAACAAATGAGAATTACTTACTTAGCATTGGCGTTGTCGCTCATGATGAGCGGCAACCTGTCGGCTCAAGACACGACTAAAGTGTATCAGAAACCTGCCGGCAAAGACATCTTTATTCCCCAGGACCTGAAAGACAATGATTTCACCAGCGCCAACTCCAAATGGAGTTATGCACGCATGGCCTACACCGACAACGTGGTGGTGTTCTGGGAGAAACCCTTCGGCGCAGATCCAGCCACAGCCCCCGACCTCGAGGGCAAGAACATGAAGGTGGATATTCCCAACCTGCTCGACCGCGTGGAATCGTTCTATCAGTTCTTCCGCGACACTCTCAAGTTCATCGGACCAGGTTCAAAGGCTGAGAAATACCGCATGATGGTGATGCTCAACTACTCGCTCGAAGGCACCGCCTACGGTGGCGACTACGACGGGACAATCGGTGCACTGTGGATAGCCCCCAACCGTGTGCAAGACCGCAAGCTCAACTGCATCGCACATGAACTGGGACACAGTTTCCAGTCGCAAATCTCATGCGACGGCGCAGGAGAAGCCTGGGGAGGTGGCGGCATCTTCGAGATGGCCTCACAATGGATGCTCTGGCAGGTCAACCCCGACTGGGTGACCGACGAGAACTACCACTGGGAAGCCTTCAAGAAACTCACCCATCTGGCTTTCCTACATGGTGAGAACATCTACCATTCCCCCTATGTGCTGGAGTACTGGGGCGAGAAGCGCGGCCGTGAAATCATCGGTGAGCTCTTCCGCAAAGGCAAGAGAGGCGAAGACCCTTTCCAGACCTACGTGCGCATCAACAACCTCACTTGGGATGAGGCTGCCGACGAAATCTTCGAGTGCTACCGCCATCTCATCACCTTCGACTTCAAGCGTGTGAAGGACGTTTGCGGCAAGTACGCCAACGAAATCTCCACTCCTTGCGCCACTAATGAGAAGGGGTGGACCACCGTGACCGACCTCTCCCTACCCCAGCAATACGGTTTCAACGTACTGCCCGTGAAAATACCAAGCAAGGGCAAGAAAGTGAGCATCGACTTCCAGGGCGACCCTTCCGCCAAAGGCTCATGGAAAGTGGGACTTGTGGGCGTGAAGAAGGACGGAACAAGAGTCTATCCCGAATCCATTGGCAAACATAAGAAGACCAAGCTCACCTTCAAAGCCGACGATCTGAGCCAGTACGCCCACCTTTGGCTCGTAGTGATGCCCGTTCCCGATGAATACCAGTCGATGGCTGGTTTCCGGCGCAATCCCAACTACCCAACCTTCCCCTATAAAGTGCGTATCAAATAAACATCCCGATCATGAAAGCCCAATCACTCATCACATACTTGCTGCTCAGCACTTGCTTGAGCGGCACAGCCCTGGCCAAAGACATCTCTGTCAGTTCGCCAGACGGTTCGATCCGTCTGGTGGTGAATCCAGACCTCACATACGACCTTTCAGACAACGGCCGGTTGCTCATCGACGACGCACGCCTGCAAATGACTTTCCAGGATGGCACAATCATCGGATATGGTTCGAAAATCAAAGGCTCTAAGGTGAAGCAGAAAAAAGAATCCATCCAAGCCCCCTTCTACCGTCAACCCCGTTTTGAGACCACCTACAACGAGTTGACCATCACGACCGACAAGAAAGCCGACATCATCTTCCGACTTTACAACGAGGGAATGGCCTATCGCTTCGTGACTCACTTCAAGAAACCGTCGCAGGTGGTGGTCAGCGAGGTAGCCGACTTCAACTTCGCAGGCGACTACCCAGCCTGGCTGCCCTACTCCACCAACGACAAGAAACCCATGGCCATGGCGTTCCAAGCCACCTACGACCACAAGCCCCTTTCACAGGCTTCCGACCAACTGGCTTTCTTGCCAGCCACCGTGGATTGCGGCGGTACAAAACTGACCCTGATGGAAAGCGACCTCGAAGCCTATCCCGGTATGTTCGTCAAAGCCGACGGACAGTCGCTGAAGGCCCAGTTCGCCCCCTATCCCACCGCTTTCGACCACTACGCATGGCGTGTGCAACGCTATGTCACCGCAGCAGCCGACTACATCGCCAAGAGCGACAAGAACAGGGCTTATCCCTGGAGAGTGGTCGGCGTCAGCCACAAGGACACCGACATGCCGGTCAACAACCTCGTCTATGCCTTGGCCAGCCCCAACAGGATTGGCGACACCAGTTGGATTAAACCCGGCAAGGTGGCTTGGGACTGGTGGAACGACTGGGGCATCACGGGAGTGGATTTCAAGGCTGGCATCAATATGCCCACCTATAAGTATTTCATTGACTTCGCCAGCAAATACGGACTCGAGTACATCGTCCTCGACGAGGGATGGTACGACCCCAAAAGCGGCGACATGCTGACCACCATTCCCGAAATCAACCTTCCTGAACTCGTGGAATATGGCAAGCAGAAGAATGTGGGTATCGTGCTTTGGACGGTTTTCAATGTACTGGACGACAAATTGGAAGAGACGTGCAGGAAATATTCAGAAATGGGCATCAAGGGCTTCAAGATTGACTTCCTCGACCGCGACGACCAAGAAGCAGTGGAGATGGTGTACCGCATAGCCGACATGACCGCCAAATACCACTTGTTTATCGACCTCCACGGCATCTACAAGCCCACGGGTTTCAACCGCACTTATCCACACATCATCAACATCGAGGCAGTCTTCGGTATGGAGGAAGCCAAATGGAGCAAGGTGGATGAGAAAGACATGCCGCTCTATGACGTGACCTTCCCCTTCATCCGTCAGCAGTCGGGATTTGTCGATTTCACTCCAGGCGGTCTGCGCAATGCCACCTCACGCGATTTCCAGCCCGTCTATTACAACCCGATGACCATGGGTACACGCTGCCACCAACTGGCCATGTACGTGGTCTATGACTCGCCTTTCACGATGCTTGCCGACAACCCGACCGCATACATGCGTGAGGAGGAATGCACAAGGTTCATGGCTGCCATGCCGACAGTGTTTGACAAGACCGTCATCCCAGCCGGCGAGATCGGCAAGTACATCGTCACTGCGCGCCAGAAAGATGGCAAATGGTATGTGGGCGGACTGACCAACTGGGAAGCCCGCGACCTGACACTCCAGCTCGACTTCCTCGAGAAAGGACGTACTTACACCGCCACCGTCATGCGCGACGGAGTGAATGCCGAAAAGAACGCTACAGACTATATCAAGGAGACACGCACGGTCAGCAGCAATACACAACTCGACCTGCATCTCGCTTCGGGTGGCGGATTCGCCATCATCATAGAATGAACAAAGACCACGGTGAATGAATAAAGACCACGGTCAACTCTTTGACTGTGGTCTTTAAGTTTTTATCGGCTGGCTTCATGCTCCCGTGCCTAACGGCATTCTCCTATCAAGACACGACTACAACTTGAGCCATCCTGTCATTGCCTACAGAACTCCTCTTCTACTGAGGTGTTCCGTAGTTTTTCTTGCCATTGACAATATAGATGCCCTTGCGGTTTCTATTCTGCGCTGAATTTGGGGGAACAGGTCTTCCACTCAAGTCATATACAAGGTTGTCGCCGCTGCCGACTGTGATATCGTCAATGCCATCGGCACTTTGCTTCGCCACATAGATGTCCTTGGGAGGATTGAGCACGATGATGCTGTCGCTCAGCACATCAATGTCGTACGACACTTTCAGGTGGTATTTTCCAGCAGGCAGATTCACCTGCTTTCTGCTGAAAGTACGTGTAATCGTCTCACCGCGGGGGATATACATGCCTATATCATTGAGCAGCCTCAGCGTCCCAGCCAGATCCTCACAGTAGAAGATCAAACGCCCATAATAGTCCGCACCTTCGTTCTTGATGGAAATGGAATAGGCAGCCTCCTTGAACTGGATCAAAGTGTCGGGGAAATCGAGGCTGACCAACGACAACTGCGCTTGGCTCTCTTCAGCAGGCGAGATGGTCACAAGACTCTTTTCCACCTTGACATTGGCGTAGTTGGGCGTGCCTATAGTCGTTCTGGCTTCTTTCCAGATGCCATTGTCCTCGTAAACCACACAAAGACGATAACTGCCTTCAGCCACATCGGCAGGAACAGTGAATGCGAGTGTGTCGGTGTAGGATGTGTCGGTGATTTCCTCCAAGTCGAAATGCCTGTCGTAATAATAGAGAGGAGCCACCACCCCGTCGTTGTTGAGCAACGCCAATGCCGTCCTACCGTCATTCTCCGTCCAACCGATGTTGCAGAGATGATGAGGTGCCACCGACAGCACACCGTTTCTTTCAGCCTGGCCCTTCAGGATCTCGATATGCGATAGGGCGAAAAGATGCGTCTTCTGGCTACCCGCCTCAGCAGGTTTCACACCCAGGATCGCGAATTGCAGGAGATTCATTCCTCCCTCGGGATTGTCCTTGTCGTACCATTCAGGCTGGTCGGGCGACATGATTTCCAAGTCATAGTAGCCATTGGTATAACCCGTCATTCCCCAATCGAAATGAAACATGCCATTCTCGTCGTATCCATCGCAGACAAAAGCATGCGCAAGACTGATGGACCATCCACTATAGAGGATTGGTCGTCCGGCAGCGAGTTCTTCCATAAACATGTTTTTCCATTCGTATGGTTGGTAGAAAGAATGATAATACGTTTGCATGCCTGCATCATAGCCGAAATGCTCATACAACGAAATGGCTTGGTAGATAGACCTGGCTCCGCTTTCCAACGTGCCATACCTCATTCGGCACCCCACTCCACAGTCGCTCATCAACAAAGCCACAGCATTGGCCTCCTTCTCGGTGAAGTCTCCGTCGTAGCGATAGAGCATGTTGTCCCAATCGTAGCGATGAGTGCTGAAATCGACCGTCAATTCCTGGTTGCACCCCAGGCGGTCGGTGTAAGTCAGGCTTCCTGTTCCCCGTTCAGGCCAACGGTGGTAGTGCATGACCTGGGCTTGCGCAGTAGCCACACATCCCGTGACACATCTAACTGTGTCGATGAGCGGGCATAACCGGTTGAAAGGATCTTTCTGGTCCCACATATTGGGCAGAAGAGGTTCGACCTTTTCGGGCCATTCAGCCTTTCGGGGAAAGAAATCCAAGTGTCTTTTCGCCTTGCCTTCCACCACCTTCCTGACATAAGCATACATATTGCTCATCACGTAACTGCCCACAGTACCCTCTTGAGGTTCAATGAAATTCCCCTCGAAAGAGTAAGCGAGAACAGGCTTACACCTATCATCACCACTGACAATAATAAAACCTTGATTGTCAGGAATATTAAAGAAATATATTAAAGTATCGCTTGAAGTCTGTTCAACATCATCCTGCACTGTCTTCAGATGGTATGGAACGAGGTCGATCCGCTTGGCAACCCTGCCATTGACATACCCTTCATGCTGACGTGTCAGGAACTCCATAGCGACAGCTTTTGCCTCGTCTTGGCCAATGGGATTGGCACAGACATTCAGACTCAGGATTGAGGACAGAAAGAGCAATGCGATTTTTTTCATAGCCAACGAATATGATTCAACTTTTACAAGTGCGCCCCGAAGGGGCAACCTTCTTATTGCCCAAGTATAGATGTTCCCTATATCAATTGTTCGAATTCCTCGGGCAGCGGTATCTCGAATTTCAGGTGTTCGTGCGTGACAGGATGAACGAACTCCAGCTTGTAGGCATGGAGCATCACACGCCCGACAGGGTCATGTTCGGCACCATATTTCATGTCGCCCACGACGGGATGTCCGATGACGTTCATGTGCACACGAATCTGGTTCTTGCGCCCTGTGTCGAGCTTGAGGTCCATCAGGGAATACTTATCGTTTCTCCTGACCACCCTGTAGTGAGTGATGGCCTGTTGTCCGCCGTTATCGACGGGGCTGGACTCCATCGTGAAGTTCCTGCCCTCGGTCAACCACGAAATGACGGTGTCGGCATTTCTCTCCACTTTGCCTTCCACCACAGCCGCATATCGGCGGTCGGAGACAATGTCGTGCCAGAAGTCGATGAATTGCTTCTGCACCTCTCTGTTCTTGGCGAAAACCAGCAGTCCAGACGTTTCGCGGTCGAGTCGGTGCACCAGATGCACGCTGAACGACTGGCTTTTGTGCTTCACATATTCATTGAGGATTTTCTTCACAGAGTTCATCCTGGCTCCACGTGGTTCGGAGGTGATGATACCTTCTTTCTTTTCCACCACGATGAGGAACATATCCTCATAGACCACACTGACGTAAGGATTGTTGAGTTCATAGATGTTCCTGCGCTTGATAATCTGCACCAGCTGACCTTTCTTCAGCGGATGATTGTATTGCGTGGTGATGATATGATCCACATAGACCATCCTTTGCGTCAACAATTCCTTCACCTTGGTTCTGCTGGCACCACTCATCACTTTCATCAGAAACTCCATCAATGGCATATCCTCATTGACGGGGTAGTCCACATAGTGATTGGACAATTTCCTGTTGTAGTATTCTTTTAATCCTGGGTTGTTTTTCTTTCTCATGATTCTTCTG
>CAMOWU010000121.1 GCA_946628545.1 uncultured Bacteroides sp.
TTTTCCTTGATCTTTTTCCTGTCATTTTGAGCGCAACGACCCCAACAGAGTTTGGCTGAACTGTTGCCTCTTTCTGCCTGATTTGCTAAAAAATAATTCAATATGGTCTTATTCTCGACAATATTTTGTAATTTTGAACCCGATTACGAATCGACTCCATTTGCATGATTAAGGATATATGGAAAGTTTAGTTAACAACGCAAACACAAAAACGATTGAATTGATAGGCCTTTCCACAGGTTATAAAGTGAAAGGCAAGAAACTAATCATCAGCAATGACCTGAATGCCAGTTTGGTGAGGGATGAACTGGTGTGCTTGCTCGGGCCTAACGGTGCAGGTAAATCCACATTGCTCCGAACCATCGTGGGGTTCCAAGTGCCGATGGGTGGACGAGTGTCTGTCAACGGACGCAGTATTGGCGATTACCGTTCCAGCGAGTTGAGCAAACTGGTGAGCGTGGTCTTGACCGACAACAGCGGCATCAAGAACATGTCGGTCTATGACGTGGTGGCCATGGGACGTAGCCCTTACACGGGTTTCTGGGGACGGATCAACGAGAAAGACAAAAAGGTGATAGACAACTGCTTGCGATGGGTCAATATCACTGACCTGAAGGACCGCAAGATGCAGACCCTGAGTGATGGCGAGCGTCAGAAGGTGATGATTGCCAAAGCCATCGCACAAGAGACACCCATCATTGTGCTCGACGAACCCACTGCCTACCTCGACTATCCGAGCAAGATGACCATGCTCATGCTGCTCCACCGATTGGCCAAAGCCCTTCACAAGACCGTTTTCCTTTCCACGCATGATGTGGAACATGCCTTGCAAATCGCCGACCATGTGTGGTTGCTCGACCAACAGCACGGACTGGTGACTGGAACGCCTGAGGACCTCTGCCTCAACGGGCGCATCGAGCAATACTTCAATCGAGAGGGCATGACCTTCAACCGTGCGCAGGGCGCTTTCTCCGTTCAGCACAAATCGTACCTCGACCTTGTGGTGGAGGGCGACAAGACGAGCACACCATACGTCTTGCTCTGCAAGGCGTTGTCTCGCCACAATATTCAGCCTGTCGATGACAGCGACGACCGTGACGTGCTGATTCAGGTGGAGCGTAATGGCGAGTTCACCTTGATGCAGTTTGGCAAGAAGACGGGTAGTTCGCAGAGTATTGAGAAGGTCGTGGGTGATCTGTTCACGCTGCTGGCCAAGACCAAAATGTTCAAAGTCACTGGAGGTAAGGACTATAGTGCCGACGACGACGTGCCTCATGTAGAGGTGAACTACGAAGACTTTTAAGACTATAGGAGGGTTGCCCCTGCTGGGCGCACTTGTGAAAGTTGAATGATTATATAAAATGGGTGAATCATAAAAACCCATAGTGTCCAATCCAAAAACTAACTACAGCTCATGCTCCAAGGTCATGGCGACGACCTCATGAATTACCGCGACATTCGACTGAATTTCAGTTCCAATGTCTATCAGCATTTGTATCATGAGGATTTGTTGTGCTATCTTGCCGACCATCTCGACGATATCTCCTCTTATCCCCAACCACGTCCGCAGCGATTGGAGGCGCAGTTGGCGCCCTTGCTGGGGGTGCGGAGTGGGGAAGTGTGTGTCACCGCTGGAGCCACCGAGGCCATCTACCTGATTGCCCAGACTTTCCGCCGTAGTCGTACGGCTGTGCTCCAACCCACTTTCTCTGAGTATCGTGATGCCTGCCAACTCCATGAACACACATTGGTGGATATCTATTCCTTGGATCAGATACCCGAGAGGGCGGAGATGGTCTGGCTGTGCAATCCAAACAACCCCACTGGCGGTGTATGGGATACCGACAAACTGCTGGAGGTGATTGACAATCATCGTGACCGATTGTTTGTCATCGACCAGAGTTATGCCGACTTCACACTCCTGCCGGTCATCACTCCCCGTCAGGCGGCTGAACGCGCCAATGTCATCCTTTTGTATTCCTTCACCAAACGCTACACCATGCCTGGCTTGAGGTTGGGCTATCTCGTGGCCAACGATGGACTGGTCGGTCAGTTGCGTCTGCAGTTGATGCCCTGGACGGTCAACCAGGTGGCTCTGAACGCAGCGGATTACTTGCTGTCGCATGAGGAGGCTTTCCGACTGCCTGTGGAGGAGTTGAATGAGGAGCGTGTGAGGGTGGCGGCTTTGCTTGAACGAACGGGTTGCATTGAGGTGTGGCCCAGCGATTGCCATATCCTTCTGTGCCGCTTGCGCATTGGCAATGCTTCTTCGCTGAAGGAATATCTTGCCACCGAGCATGGCATGCTGATTCGCGATGCCAGCAACTTCCGTGGCTTGGATGCCGGTTTCTTCCGAATAGCGGTGCAGTCGCAAGAAGATGACAATGCGTTGGTCGAGGCTATTGAAGAATGGATAGCATTGTAGATGGATAGCATTTATCCGTTTATTCGAATAATCGTTTATTCGTTCAATCGTTTAATCGAATAATCGTTTAATCGTTTATACGTTTATCAGTTTATACGTATATAATAAAATATGGAAATAGAACAATCTTATGTGATTTACTTGTTGGTCAATGTGTTGCCTTTGCTCTTGGGTGTGGTACTCGATTTGGCTTTGGGCGATCCTCTGTGGTTGCCGCATCCCGTGGTAGGCTTTGGCAAACTGATTTCCTTTGGGGAGAAACGCCTTAATCAGGGAGGTCATCGCATGGCCAAAGGGGCTTTCTGGGCTTTGTTCTGTATCCTGTTTGTGTTTGCCACCACTTTTCTGCTTGTAGCCTATCTTCCTCCTTTGCTGGAGGCGCTGTTCGTCCGTCTTTTAGGTGACGGAGCCTTTTCTCAAGGGCTTGTCTGGCAAGTGGCTTTTGTGGTGTTGTCGTCCGTACTTGTATTCTTCTGCTTGGCGGGTCGTACACTCTGCAAGGAGGTTCGCGATGTCTTTCTGGCTGTAGATGAATCGCTGGAGAAGGGGCGTCGCCAGGTTGCACGGATAGTGGGGCGCGATACGTCGGAACTGTCGGCGCAGGAGGTGCGTACAGCTGCACTGGAGACGTTGGCGGAGAACTTGAGCGACGGTGTGGTGGCTCCCTTGTTCTGGTTCCTCCTACTGGGTGTTCCTGGTATGATGGCCTATAAGATGGTCAATACGCTCGACAGCATGATTGGCTACCGCACCGAGCGTTACCGTGAGTTCGGCTGTTGGGCTGCGCGCATTGACGATGTGTTCAACTATGTGCCGGCTCGTCTGACGGCTGTGTTGCTGGTTTTCAGCTACACTTGTTTCTACTCCAATCGAGGTGAGAAAGGCAGTCTGAGGAAGTTGTTGAATCTCGTGGCATACTATAGCCATTGTCATGCCAGTCCCAACAGCGGATGGCCGGAGAGTGCCTTGGCGGGTATTCTCGATTGTCGTTTCGGCGGACCGCATTATTACTTCGGTGAATACTTCTACAAACCTTTTATCGGTGACAATCCGCGAGAACTGACCACTGCCGACATGCGTCTGTCAATCCAATTGTCGTTGATCGCCGGACTGATGATGGTGGTGCTGGTGGCGGCGGTATTGGCGCTGTTGGGATGATCCTTTGTGGAATGGTTCCTTATGGAGTGAGGATGTCGTAAATCTTGGCCATATCGACGTGGCGGCGCACTTCGGCTGCAAGCAGGTCGTATTGCTGCTGTTTGTAGGTGGCGTAGTCGATATGCTCATTGCTGGTGGCGTGGCCCGACATCCGTCTTTCCTTATTCACTTCGTCGAATGGTCTGAGCAGATGGTCGATGACAACGGGATTGTCGAGGATGCCATGCATATAGGTGCCCATGCAGCGGTCGTTGACGTAGCAACCCTCTGTCCTTCCGTCGGCGGAAGTGGTCAGCGGTGAGGGTGTTGTCTGGACTGACGACGCGTCCCGAGGTTGAACAGGGCTGTCATGCTCTTCCGGCTCACAAATGCGGCTTGTTCCCATGTGAATCTCATAACCTTGGCAGAGGGTGGGGTAGTGGAGGAAGTGGAATTGCGTTTGCACCGTACGTTTGTCTTCCCCAATGACAGTCTCAACAGGCAGCAGTCCCAGTCCCGGCATACGTTCGGTTGCGCCTTCGATATGCGACGGGTCGGCGACCGAAAGTCCCATCATCTGATACCCTCCGCAAATGCCGAAGATGGTCTTGCCATCGTGGTAGGCTTGCAGAATGGCCTGTGCCACCCCGTTGCGACGAATCTCCATGAGGTCGCTGATGGTGCTCTTGCTGCCTGGGATGATGATGATGTCGGCACGGCGGAGGTCATCGGTGTTGTTGGTATAAAAGAGGTGTATGCGGTCATCGCGTTCGAGCGTGTTGAAGTCGGTGAAGTTGGAGAGATGGCTGAGCAGCACTACAGCCACGTTGACCTTGCCTTCCTGGGCTTGGTGTTGCTTGGCTTCCATGGCGACGGAATCCTCTTCCTCGATGTGTATGTCTTTGAGGAAGGGCAACACGCCGAGCACAGGCACCTTGCAGAGGTCCTCGATGATCTTGACTCCTTCGTCGAAGAGTCTCAGGTCACCCCTGAACTTGTTGATGATGATGCCGGCGATATGTTTCCTTTCCTCCTCGGTCAGCAGCATGATGCTGCCATAGACACTGGCGAAGACGCCGCCGCGGTCGATGTCGGCAACGAGTATGACCTTCGCGCCAGCATGGATGGCCATGGGCATGTTGACCAAATCGACCTTTCTCAGGTTGACTTCAGCGATGCTGCCTGCTCCTTCCATGACGATGGGGTTGAAACGGCCTGCCAGTCGGTCGAATGCCGCACAGACTTCCTTTCTGAGTTTTTCCCGTCCTTCACCGCCTCGGAAATAGTCGTAGGCGCCTTGGTTGCCAATGGGTTGCCCGTTGAGCACCACCTGCGAGGTCTTGTCGGATGAGGGCTTGAGCAGCAGGGGGTTCATGTCGGTATGGCAGGGAATGCCCGCGGCTTCTGCCTGTACGGCTTGGGCGCGACCGATCTCCAGCCCCTCGGGGGTGGCGTAGGAGTTGAGGGCCATGTTCTGCGCCTTGAAGGGCGCAGGGTGGTATCCGTCTTGAAGGAAGATACGGCAGAAAGCTGTGGCAATCACACTTTTGCCGACATCGCTTCCTGTGCCGGCAAACATGATGGGTAGGAGCTGGGACATAAAATAACGCTTTTGCGTGCAAAGATGCGGTTAAGCGAGGGCAAAGAATCTCGTTTCATTTGCCGAGCGTGAGCATCTTCGCAAACTTTTGTTTGCAAAGTTAGATAAAATCTACAATAAAATGCAAAATGTGTGGAAAAAGACTTATATTTGCATGGTAAAACCATAACAGCTTATGAAAGGAATCGTACTTGCAGGCGGTAGCGGAACCCGCCTTTATCCAATCACCAAGGGCATCAGCAAGCAGTTGATACCTATATACGACAAACCCATGGTGTATTACCCTATATCCGTATTGATGCTTGCCGGCATCAGGGATATCCTCATCATCTCCACCCCTCACGACCTGCCTGGCTTCAAGCGTTTGCTGGGCGACGGCAGTGATTATGGAGTGCGTTTTGAATATGCTGAGCAACCATCTCCCGATGGTCTTGCGCAGGCTTTTATCATCGGTGAGCAGTTCATCGGCGACGACTGCGCTTGTCTGGTCCTGGGCGACAATATCTTCCACGGCCGCGGTTTTACCGGCCTGCTGAAGGAGGCTGTCGTCAATGCGGAACGTGATGGCAAGGCCACGGTCTTTGGCTACTGGGTGAACGATCCCGAACGATATGGCGTGGCGGAGTTCGACGAGAAAGGCAATTGCCTGAGCATCGAGGAGAAACCCAAACAGCCCAAGAGCAACTACGCCGTGGTGGGACTCTATTTCTATCCCAATAAAGTGGTGGAGGTGGCCAAACACATCAAACCCTCGGCACGTGGTGAGTTGGAGATCACGACTGTGAACCAGGCTTTTCTTGACGACAAGGAACTGAAGGTGGAGCTGTTGGGCCGTGGTTTCGCCTGGCTCGACACGGGTACACACGACAGCCTGAGCGAGGCTTCCACCTTTATCGAGGTGCTGGAAAAACGTACAGGCTTGAAAATCGGATGTTTGGAGGGCATCGCTTTCCGCAATGGCTGGATTACTGCCGAACGTCTGAAAGAAATTGCGCAGCCTATGGCTAAGAACGAGTATGGCCAGTATCTCATCCGTCTGGCCAACGAAGGCATCAGAAAATAACTCCCCCTCCAACTCCCCTCCCTTTTAAGGGGATGGGGTGCCCGCAGGGCGGTGTGGGGTATCACTTCCCCTTTAACTTCCCCCTTTAACTTCCCTTTTAACTTCATTTGGTACAAATCTTCAAGTGATTGATACAATAGTGTTTGTTCAATTTTTTGAGGCTTTGTACTTTTGCACCCAGACAGACCAATCAAAGTGTAAAAGATGAAGAAGAAAGTATTATTTATGAGTTTGATGTGCCTGGCTTTGACGGCTTCGGCACAGTTGAAGTCGCGCGTCGTTGAGAAGGGCGGAACTGGACCTTACAAAGTGGTGATGACAGAGGTGGAAGGATTGAAAGAACACACAGTGTTCGTTCCACAGGATCTCAAGCCTTTCGATGCCAAGCATCCCATGCCTGTATTGGTGTGGGGCAATGGCGCATGTGCCAACTCTCCTTTTGAGCATATCAACTTCCTCAATGAGATTGCCTCCCATGGTTATCTGGTGCTGGCAACAGGTGAGATACCGATGACTGACGAGTGGTACAGAGGACCGATGTCGCGCTCTGAGCAACAGATTGAGAGCATTGACTGGGCTTATGCACAGAATGCCGATCCTAAATCACCTTATTATCAGAAGATTGACGTGAAGAACCTTTGCGTGGCAGGAATGTCGTGCGGTGGTCTGCAGACGCTCTTCAATTGCGCTGATCCCCGCATCAAGACACTGATGATCTGCAACAGCGGATTGTTCAACCAGCAAAACGCACATCAGGCCGTGGGTGGTATGCCTATGCCACCGAAAGAGAAATTGAAGGAAATCCACACGTCGATTCTTTACCTGCTTGGTGGGGAGACGGATATTGCTTACGGCAACGGTATGGACGACTTCCACCGCATCGAGCATGTGCCTGCTTGTGCCATCAATTATCCTGTGGGACATGGTGGCACTTATCGTGAGCCGCATGGCGGTGAGTTCACCGTGGCTGCCCTGGCATGGCTCGACTGGCAGTTGAAGGGCGACAACAAAGCCTCCAAGATGTTTGTCGGCAAGGACTGCGGACTCGCCAAGCGCGAGAAATGGACGATTAAGAAAAACGCCAAGTTTGAAGCGCTGAAATAATGACTTTAAGGTCCAAAAAGTCGTATGTTTTTTTCGGACGCGACACGTCGCGTCCCTACATCAGACTGTAGATAGCGAGCAGGGTCAGCAGGAAGACCAGTTCGTTGAGAATGAAGGTGGCTCCACAGCAATCGCCTGTGTAGCCGCCTATTCTTTTCTTCATCCAGCTGAAGAGCAATGCCGACAAAATGACAGGTGCTATTCCTGCAAGGCAGTAGGTGTAGTCGGACATGAGGAGGAGAGGCGCTATGCCACAGCACAGGCTGACGATGAATTCTGTTGGACTCATCCGTGTATAGACCAACTTGTTCTTGGCTTCCTGGGCATTTCTGGCGTATGGCAGGACGTTGATGATGTTGGACGATATGAACTTGCAGAAAGGATCGGCACAGAACGCCACGGGCAACAGATGGGCGGGCAGGGAGTCGAGTGTGGTGAACAGCAGGAGAAAATAGATGATGAGGCCAACGACACCATAACTGCCGATATGGGAGTCTTTCATGATTTCCAACGTACGTTCGCGGGAGGTGAAGCACCCGAAAGCGTCGCAGAAGTCGGCATATCCGTCTTCATGCAAGGCACCCGTGAGCAACAAACGGCTCACTAAGGCCAGAATGATGCAGACTGAGGTGGGGAAAACGTAAGAGCAACCCCAATAGACAAGGCACATCAACCCTCCTGTGATCCATCCAGCCAATGGCCAGAGTGGCACCACATGCTTGAAGTGCTCCTGATCCACCTGAATGAGTTTCCACAGGGGAAGTTTGGTGAAGAACATGACTGTTGCCGCAAGGCGATGGAGGATGAAAGTCATAGGATTTGACGGGAGAAAGTTGAAAGGTTGTTTCTAAAAATCGCTGTGATGATATTCAATTCTTCTTGAAATATAGCTATCTTTCTTAACTCTTAACTCTTAACTCTTAATTCTTAACTCTTAACTAAAAGTATTTTGTGATCTTTGCGTGTTGGAAATTGTCCATTTCGTTGACCATGTTGACGGCAGAGACGAGTAGGGGGTAAGCGCATAAAGCACCTGTGCCTTCTCCCAGTCTCAGACCCAGCGAAAGGAGGTAGTCGGCACCCATGTGGTCGAGCATCATCTTATGGCCCGATTCATCACCGCAATGGGTGAAGATAGCATAGTCTTTGACGTTGGGGCATAGGCAGATAGCTGCCATGGCTGATGCTGTCATGATGAAACCATCGACCATGAACAACATGCCTTTCTCGGCTGCCTTGAGCATACCTCCTGTTGCTGCCAGCATCTCGAATCCTCCAAACCAACGGAGAATAGTTTCTGTTTCTTGTGTGTTGTAAGGATTTATTACCTTTGTTTCTTCCTGCTCCTTGCTCAGGTGCTGGAGTTGTATGCCCGTCGTGTTGAGGAAATTATCGAGGGAAGCCTTGAGCACATTGTACTTGTGTTGCACGCCCTTGTTGTTGAGGCCTGCACCTGCTCCTACACAGCGCTCGAGCGGAATGTCCTCAAAAAGGCTCATCCAAATGGATGAAGGGGAGGTGTTGGCAATACCCATTTCACCGAAGCAGACGATGTTGCAACCTTCCTCCTGGCACTGCTCCACCAAACTGGCACCTGTATTGAGTGCTTCCTGCATCTGCTCTTCCGTCATGGCTGGCTCGTGAAGGAAATTGCGGGTGCCATAGGCTATTTTGCGGTTCAGGATAGGCAGTGAGGGAGCGAAGTCGTGGTCCACTCCCATATCGACAATGGTGAGTTTGAAACCATGTTGGCGGCAGAACATGTTGACTCCTCCACCTCCACGGCAGAAGTTCTCCATCTGTTGCCAGGTGACGTCGCGGGGCGAGACGCTCACGCCTTCGCGCTCGATGCCGTGGTCGGCACCTAAGAGGAAATGGCAGGGATGGGATAGGCGAGGACTTAGGGTGTGCTGCACCAGTCCGATTTGCAGGGCGAGCGTCTCCAGTCGCCCTAAGGATCCTTTGGGCTTGTTGAGGTTGTCGATCTTGTCTTGCAGTGTGGAGGAAAAGGTGCGGTCAACGGGAGGTATAATGGGTAGTGATAGCATGGGGATTAATAAATGG
>CAMOWU010000122.1 GCA_946628545.1 uncultured Bacteroides sp.
CACAGGAGGAAAACTGCATGCACGACAATCACATCACAGGCAATTATATCCACAGTTTCTGCAATCAAATGAGAGATGGTGGTGCCATCTACACCCTGTCTTCACAGCCTAACTCATCTATTACAAACAACCGCATAGAAGATGTAGGCAACCCGATGTTCAATCCCATCATGTGGGAAGGCATGGCACATGCACAATTCGACTTGTACACTGATGAGGGATCCGACTATTTCACCGTGAAAGACAATTGGTGTGAACGGGGAGAAATATCGAAGAACAAGAATGGTTCACACAATACATGGGGAACTAACAACAAGACGGTCTCTGCAACAATCAAGCAGGATGCAGGACTACAGGACGACTATGTTGGCATCCGACAGAGGGTGAGTGAGCAGAACCTTGCACCGCTTGATTCTATCAGCGAAGATCCCGAAGACACTCAGCAGCTCTCTTATCCTATAGATAAGATTGCAGGAGAACCCGTCAAAAAGCTTGTGGATGGGGAGGAATATGTGATGCAGAACAGCAATACTACACTTGCCAATCGAAATCTCTATTGGGAATGGGGCACATACCTGCGCACTCACTCCGATGGCAAAATTGACGATGTGACATTCATCGCTCATGAACATCAGACTGATGGCAAGACGCTGTGGTCGTTCGAAATCAGTTCGGAAACGGGTAAAGGTAAATTTATGGGTAGAACCAATGGGGCTAATGTTCAGATCACTGATGATGAGATGCTATGGAATGTCAGCTATGCAGAAAGCAACACGAATGAAGGCAATGGATTCGTTCTTTTGCTTGATGGAGACATGCCTGGCGAGGGACATGAGATGGTTATGAATGGCAGCGCCGACTGGGTGGTGAACTATGTAGATGGCTACACTACAGACAAAACTGCGGAAACTACACACTGGTCATTTACACGTACGGCAGATTTCAACGCTGCTGATGTCAAGGAGTACAATGAGACAAAACTTGCTCTTTATCAATATCTTGTAGAAGCATTGCAGATGCGAGAAAGGGAAATTCCAGGCGCAGAAGAAGCCTATGACGAGGCTATTGTAGTGTATAACAAGGTGGGGAACACCACAGAGGAGATGCTGAAATCAGTGGAAGACATCAAGGAGGTCATTGCTACTTCAACTGCTAATTACCAACAGGATGTACCAGCCACATACGGCATCGTAAATCCAAGTTTCGAGAACACTTCTTCGCAGCACAATACTAATAGTTCTGTTCCTTTTGGATGGACAATGACCAAGGATGGGCAGGAGGTGACAGACGCAACCCAGTGGGCTTGGTGTGGAGCAAACACCGATGCTAATAATACGGATGGCCTTTTCATCTGGGGCGTATGGCACTGGGGAGCATACGGCAATTTGGAACTCTCGCAAACCTTGAACGGACTGCCTAACGGACGATGGAAACTTACCGCACGACTCATGAACAACCATACAGAAAATGGTAACTTGGCTCGAATCTTTGCAGGCGAGAACAGTATGCTCGCTGGTGAGGCAGGTGCATACAACGAATTACCTGAAAATGAAAACTGCAGCTTTGAGGGGGCGTGGGCAGAGAATGACTGGGATCTGAGTCACGTCATGACCGTTTACGCTGATGTAAATGATGGTCAACTGACCATTGGCGCTAAGTCAAATGGATTCTTCAAAATTGATGACTTCAAGCTTACATACCTCGGAGATATACCAACACAGATAGCAGACATCCCTAAGGACAGACCACAGCCGAAAGCAATATACGATCTGACAGGAAGAAAAGTCAGCATGGTAGGTCATGGGATGTACATCGTAGATGGCAAAAAGGTAGTTTACTAACTGAAACATAGAAAGTAAAAACAGGAAAAGAGGAAGTGATCCGCTTTGCTCTGAAAGTGAAGTCTGCAAGCTGGCAGGACGAATGCCTTGGAGATCGCCTGCATGGTATTGTCCTTTTGCAACTTTCATGAGTTTAGCGAATACACTTCCTCTTTTGTGTTCCCTTTTTTCTTCGAAATCTTCAATAGAGGAACATTGTTGATTTTTTTCTTAGTCATTTCTCGCTCAAATTCTTTTTTTTTCATAATTTTGAATTGAATTTCTTGGTATTTATAAGCGAAGCGACCATCAAGGATCGAATCACTGAATAGTTACCGCTGAAAAAACAATCATTTAATCAACCTTAATCTTATGAAAAAATTATTTGTAATGGCCGTGATGTTGGGCGCCAATGCACTGATGCTACAAGCCCAGCAAATCACACTTCGGCTCGACAAAGCCGAGACGGAGGTCAGTCCCATGCTCTATGGACTGATGACAGAAGAAATCAACTACTCTTACGAAGGCGGACTCTACACCCAACTGGTGGCCAATCCCTCGTTCACAGAGATGATCAACCCCTTTGGCGGACGACGGGGTAGGCGACCCAATGCCGACGCACCAAGAGTGACCATCCGACCCGAACGATGGCAACTCACCGACACACTGCAAGTGAAGGTGAGGCAGAACAGGCAGGACCCTATGAACGACGCCAACCCCACATCGCTTGTCGTCGATTTCCCAAAGGCAGGTCTGGGACTGGTCAGTGAGGGTTATTGGGGATTCCCCATCAAGAAGAACACCACTTTCCAGGGTGCGCTTTATGTGCGCCAACCGGCTGCTCCCAACAATGGCGATGCACCCGCCACACCACTTCAGTCGATGACCATCGCACTCAAGAGCGCAGACGGCAACACCACTTATGCAGAAACCAAGGTGAGTGGATTCACCAAGAATTGGACAAGGATGGAATACCAGTTGACCACCTCTGCCACTCAGGCCGACACGAAGGATGCGCGACTCTACTTCATCGCCGACCAGACGGGTAGCATCGAACTGACACGTGTCACCTTGTTCGCGCCGAGTTTCAAGGGACGTAAGAACGGACTGAGACCCGACCTCATGGAGATGATGAGGGGGATGCAGCCCAAGTTCCTACGTTTCCCTGGTGGCAACTATCTTGAAGGCAACAACTTCGCAAACCGATTCGATTGGAAACAGACCATCGGCAATCCCGACGAGCGCCCTGGACACCAGAGTCCATGGAACTACCGATCAACCGATGGACTGGGATTGATGGAGTTCCTTCAGTGGGCGGAAGATATAGGTGCTGAGCCAGTAGTGGGTGTCTTTGCTGGTTATGTGCTCAACGGCGACCACCTCGATGGCGACTATATCAAGCCCTTCATACAGGACGCCTTGGATGAAATCGAATATATCATGGGTGATGCTCAGACCACCAAGTGGGGAGCCATACGCGCTCGCGACGGACATTCGCAGCCCTTCCCGCTGCGCTATGTGGAGATTGGCAATGAGGACTTCTTCGACCGCAGTGGTAGCTACCCCAATCGATTCAAGATGTTCTACGATGCCATCAAGGCCCGTTATCCGCAGTTGCAGATTATCTCCACGGTGGGATTCAATGCGCTGAAGTCGAAAGACATCCCCAATCCGCAGGTCGATCTGATCGACGAGCACTACTACCGCAATGCGTTCGACATGTATCGCAACGCTTTCCAGTACGACCGATATGACCGCAACGGACCCAAGATCTTCTGTGGCGAATGGGCTACGCGTGAAGGTGCGCCAACCACCAACATGAACGCCGCGCTGGGAGATGCGGCATGGATGAGTTGCATGGAGCGCAACTCGGATATCTGTGTGATGTCGTGCTACGCACCATTGTTTGTCAATGTGGAACAAGGGGCTATGCAGTGGCCAAGCGACCTCATCGGATATGATGTGCTTAATTCCTACGGTTCTCCTTCCTACTGGGCACAAGTGATGTTTGCCAAATACCTGGGCAACCGCATCGTACCGGTGGAGGCCACCGACATCCCCAAGCAGGCACTCGACCGCAACGACGAGGCAAATGCGGTCTTTTATACTGCCACTTGCGACAACAAGACGGGGAAGGTATTCCTCAAACTGGTCAATGCTGTTGGCAATCCACAGCAACTCAATGTGAAGTTGGAGGGAGTAGGCAAGGTGAAGTCCAAAGCCAAGAAGATAGAACTGAAGTCGGCACAACCCACCGACACCAACTCCATCGACAATCCGCGCAACATCGTTCCACAGGAATCCACCCAGAAGGTGGGCAAGCAGTTCCCCATCACACTCGCACCTTATTCCATCACCGTCCTGGTGATGGAATAGCCAGCAAAACTCCCCTCCCCTCCAAGGGGAGGGGTAGGGGTGGGGTCAATCTATGATATGAGAAGTGGGGTCAATCTATGAGGGGTAGGGTGAGTAAAATGGGTGTGACGACAAAGGAGGCACACATTTTTTCTCACCTTTACGCTTATCTCTGGCTCCTTTGAGACAAATGATTCTACTTATATAACAATGTTTTCAAAACAAAAAATCCCTGCAAATGAGGCATTTGCAGGGATTCTAAAGGGTGGGTGGCTAGTCGGACTCGAACCGACGACATTCAGAACCACAATCTGACGCTCTAACCAACTGAACTATAGCCACCATGTTGGTTGCTGTAGGGTAAAACCCAAAAGCGAGTGCAAAGTTACAACTTGTTTTGGAAACAACAAAATTTTCGCCGACTTTTTTCGTCCAGATTTGTGTTTTGATGTTTTTTGTCGCTATGGTTGTCTTTCTTTATTGACATTTTGCATTGCATTCAGGATAAAGAACAAGGGTCTGTCTATTTCTCTGTCTCTTCAGGTTCCTCTTCTTCCTCAGGTTCATACATCAGTGCGGACTCCACGTGCATGTTGTGGATTTCGATGGCCAGCCATTCGGGTGAGAGAACTTCCAATTGGGTGGCGCGGCTGAGGATGTGGGCGCTGAAGTCGATGGAGGGGCGCATGAAGAGCTCGAAGTCTGTGTAGTTGTCGCCATGTCCAATCTCGCGCTGGCTCTTGTGCAGGGGCAGGTCATGCAGGTAGTGCCGCTCGTTGTCGTATGCCCTCAGTACAATGCGTTCCACCACACTGCCGTCATCGACCAGCACCCCGAAGCTGTTGGCGAAATACTCTTTGGCATCGAAGTCGCGAGGGAGGCGGAACTTCTGGTTGGTGATCGACATGTTGATGATCCTGTCGAGCGAGAACATGCCGAAATAGTCCAGTTCGGGTTTGCTGGCTGTGGCTTCGTGGTGGAAATGCCCCAGGATGTACCAGCGTTGTTTGAACAACTTGATGCAGTAAGGTTCAAAGACGAGGTGGCGCGGAGTGGCGGCTTCATATTTCTGGTAGTCCACCTCTATTTTCACGTTCTTTTTCATGGCCTCAATCACCATCTTCAGATGCTCGCCTTCGTAGGGGACGGGTTGGAGCAGGATGCGGTCCTGTAGCGATAGGCTCTCGCTGATGATGTTGCTGACCGACAGGGTCGAAAGCAACCAGTTCTGGATGCTGTCTTCCCTCAGCACTTGGGGGTTGGCGATATAGTACTCATTGGTGCTTCGGTCGCATTCGACGATGATTCCGAAAATGCTCTGTATGGCTGCCTTATGGCGATGGAATGTGGCATTAGCGAATCCTACGCCTTCGCTCATGTCTGTGGCGAGCCATTTGTCGTTGATCTCGTTCATGGTGATTCTCCTCGCCCTGTGGATGGTGTTGACCAACTAAGCGTATTCTTTGAATTTATCTGGTATCCGCATAAATGTGGGGGGGTAAGCAAGTTTGCGCTTTCGCGAACAAACAGGTTATCATTTGGGTGATTCTATGGCAAAGATATGCTTTTTTCAGGTATAACAGATTCCTTTTGCCAATATTTTTTGAAGTTTGGGCAAAATGGCCTAATTTTGTGGATAAGGACGGGCTCTTGAAGCTTCCCTATTTTTGTGAAAACCATTTGAAAGATGAATATTCTGATCGACGAACATATATGGGATTTTGACCTTGCTGCGGCTCTGAAGGAGATATCATCCCAGCGGAGGGAGCAGGCGCTCAAGTTCAAGTTCGAACAAGGGCAAAGGCTCTCGGTGCTGGCCTATCTGTTGCTCAAGCGAGGATTGCGCGAGTCCTTTGGCATTACCGGCAATCCGTTGTTTGAGTATACTCAGCATGGCAAGCCTTCTATAGTGGGGCACCCCGACATCTATTTCAACATCAGCCATTGCAAGGAGGCGGTGGCATGTGTTATCGACAACCGTCCCGTTGGCATTGATGTGGAGGCTTTCCATGAATACAGGTCAGGACTGGCTCGATATACCATGAATGAAGACGAACTTAGCGGCATAGAGAAAGCTGCTGATCCCTCCAGACCCTTCATCCGCCTTTGGACCATGAAGGAGGCCACCGTCAAACTCCTTGGCTCTGGCATCAGCCACGACATCAAGAATGTCATCGACAAGAATAGATTCCACTACACCACCGTTGAACGGCAAAATTATATATATACAGTCGCTCAATATCATGAGGACAATTCTGGAAAACGTGGGTTATAAGTGAAATATTTTTTTACAAGATTTGTGTATTTTTGCGAATAGTGATACCTTTGTAGTTACAAACAGGTTATCATTACAAACACAACACGATTTATGCCCTTAGTTTCCATCATCGTCCCTGTCTATAATACCGAGCTGTATCTTGAGCGCTGCGTCAGCTCGATACTGAATCAAGAGTTCGTGGATTTCGAACTCCTGCTGGTGGATGATGGTAGCATGGACCGGTCATTGGAAATCTGCAACAGGTATGCCGCCAAAGATGCACGAGTACAGGTACTTCCTTTGCAGCATGGCGGAGTCAGCCGTGCGCGCAATGCTGCGCTTGAGCAGGCAAGGGGAGAGTTTGTCATGTTTGTCGATTCCGACGATGAGATACCTGCTACATGCCTCTCTGATTGCCTGCCTTTCGACGTCGATCTCGTGGTGGGTGGATTGGTGAGAAGGACTGGCGACAAGGAAGAGCATTTTCTTCCGCAGCAAACCCGGACCTATGGCAAGGATGAGAAGCTGACTTTCCTGGATGAGCAACTGTTGAACTCTATCTTTTTCGACGGGCCATGCCACAAGCTTTTCAGGAAGAGCCTGATCGACGAGCATCATCTGAAATTCGACGAGCGGTTGTCCTATGCCGAGGACAAGCTCTTTGTCAACACTTTCGTCTATCATGCCCGGAGCTTCAGAGTGATCAATCAACCTTTGTATATTCAAATCAAGCGTGAGGGTTCTTTGTGCAGCGACATCTCCTCAGGCAAGCACGTCAGGCAACTGATGGATTTCCTGCCACCCTATGTAGAAGTAGTCAGGAAGTTGAAGGCCGACTTCCCTTGCCATGCCACGAGCCAACTGTATCATCAGGAGGTGGTTGGCAGGTATGTGTATCGATTGCTGAATATCTTCAAGGACCGAGGCAGTGCCCTGTCGGGCAAGGCGGATATCGACTTTCTATGTCGGTTGCTGGTAGCAGACAGTCAGCCTCCTGCCCGGATTGAAGGCAAATATGTGGTTCTCTCCTATTCCATTGCCCGGCATTTTGGTTCGCTTGGATTATATGCCTTCGTGAAGGGATATGATATAGTGTTCAGACGTAAACAACATTGCTTATGGCGTCGTTGAAGAGTCTTTTCGTCCGTATGTTAGGAATCCAGGATTCCACGCTCGACAACTTCAGGGATTTCGTTGTCCAGCCTTTTATCATGTCGCTTTATTCGCGGCGGCTGCGACATGCCTATCTCAGACGGAAGATGAGGCTGGGAAAAGGTTCTTTCATATCCAGGCATGTCAGGTTCCGCGCCATCCATAATATATCGGTAGGTGAGGGGTGTGTGGTCAACCCTGATGTCTTGTTGGATGGCAGAGGGGGCAAACTCATCATCGGCAATCATGTCGATATCGCTCAGGAGACCAATATCTGGACACAGCAACACGACACGCATACCCATCATGCCATAGGAGCCGACACCATCATAGGCGACTACGTCTGGATAGGTAGCAGGTGCACCATACTCCCAGGGGTGAGGATAGGCGACAACGCCATCTGCGCCGCGGGGGCTGTCGTCGCAAAAGACGTTCCTCCCAACAGCATTGTCGGAGGGGTGCCAGCCAAGGTCATAGGCTCCAGAAACAGAACGGAAGATTACAAACTGACATTTAACACGATTTTCAGATGAAAATACTCATTCCGGCAGCAAAAGACATCTTCCTCGACGATAAAAACGCCAACCCTTTCATCGCGCTTCTTTACGACGGATTGCGCCAGAAAGGGTTCGATGTGGTGTGCGACCTGAAGGAGTTCTGGGACAACGGGCAAAACTACGATGTCGTCTTCTTCCAATGGCCTGAAGTGGTCTTCAGGCGGCGAGATACAATTCCTCAGCGTTTTGAAGCCTGCTTGGAGAGACTGAAGGAAAAAGGAGTGAAGGTGATTGCCACGTGCCACAACCTGCATGCTCATATCAACGACAATCAGGCCAATCTGCTCTATGATATCCTGTATGCCCATGCCGATGCCATCCACCACCTTGGTATGTTCAGTTATCATCTGTTTCTTCATAGGTACCCCAAATGTCATCATTTTGTGGCTGAACACCCTATTTTTTTCGACATCACAGCATTGCAGCTTCATCAGAATGAATGCCGTAAGAGACTTTCCCTTCCGATGAGAAAGAAAATGATCTTGGCCTTTGGAGCATTCCGAAATAAAGAGGAGAAACAGCTTTTCTTGTCGTTAGCAGATGGCCAGCTGGGTTCAGATGTGATATTCGTAGCTCCTCGGCTGGATCATGAGTTAGGACTGGTGCAGGGATGGCATTGGGAGCGAAGCCTGGTGCATCTCTACAAGCGAGTCATGCTGAAATGGAAAGGCGTGTATTGTCGGAGAGGGATTGTTGAACGCGATGACGTACCTGCTTATTTCGCCGCTGCTGATGTTGTCTTCATCCAGCGTCTCGACATCCTCAATTCGGGCAATGTGCCTTTGGCTTTCGCTGCATCCAAGGTCGTGGTCGGACCCGACATGGGAAATGTGGGCGAGTTGCTCAAGGCCACAGGCAATCCGTGTTTTGATGCCAGCAATCCTGACGATGCCATCCTCAAGTGCCGCAATGCCTTGGCCTTGTCGAAAGAGGGTAGGATAGGAGAGGCCAACTACCAGTATGCGCAGCGCAACATGCTGCCGCAGCATTTTATCGACACCATCGCAGACCACTTGTCCGCCCTGTAGGGACGCGACGTGTCGCGTCCGAAAAAAAACAACAGCCGCCCGGCAATGATATGAAGGACCATCTTCTCCGATGAACACATCCATTTCAACCCCAATACCACAAGAAAAGGATTTCCAGGTTTTGCTCCGGAAATCCTTTTCTGATGGT
>CAMOWU010000123.1 GCA_946628545.1 uncultured Bacteroides sp.
GCAGGTGATAGATGTGAAATTGTAGGGACGCGACGTGTCGCGTCCGCTATAGTTCTATAGTTATATATGTGACCCACCCCTGCCCCTCCCCTTAGATGGGAGGGGAGTTTTTTACCTTGAAAGGGGAGGGGAGTTTTTATCTTCTGAGTATCTTTTTGTTGCCGTTGATGATGATTCCTTGGTAGTTGTCGTTCACCTTTTGGCCATTGATGTTGTAGGTGTTGTTTGTCTTTTCTGACTCATCTTCAATGCTATGGATGTCGTCGATGAGGATTGCTTTCACGCTCTTGTTCGAGGCTTGGTTGTAGAGATAGACGGCGTTGGCTTTGGAGATGGCCTTGTCGAAGATCATGAAGTCGTCGAAGTAGGTGTTGCTCATGAGGTCGTCGCCGCTGAATGGTGACTTGGCGAGGTTGGCAGACGAAACTCGTGTGAATTCCGAAGGCTGTCGCAGCATTTGTGCTGTCCCCATCTCATATCCATTGACGTAGATTGTTCCAATTCCGTCGTGCTGTGTATAGACGATGTTATTCCAAGTTCCGATGTTGATGGCGGTCTCACTTCTGACTGTGTTCACATCTCCCACTTTTTTGATCTCGTAGTACCAGTTGTTGCCTGGTGCATTGACCAAACCAAGATAACTGGTTGTGGCTACAGTCATTCCGTATGCCCAGCAGAAATTGGCGAGGTCGTTTGCGTCGTTGACCAAGACATCTACTGAGATGGTGTAGTCTCCAGTGAGTTGTGGGCAGATGGCGCGTGCCATCTTGGTGGTCAGGTCAAGGTAACCGTTTTGTCCGGAGAAGAACACGCGGTTGCCATCCATCATTTCGCTCACCTTTGAATCTCCCTTCAAGTTGTAGGGGTAGGTGCCGGAATCATCATAGCCAAAGTGTGAGAAGTCGTAGCTGATGAGCGGTGCAGGCAAGTTGCTGTCCTCGTCTCTTTCGACTTGCTCTTCGTATCCGAGTCGGAAGATGCAGCAGCTGTAAGCTGGGATATTGTAGTCGAACGCATCGGTGGGTTTGGTGAATGCGTCATTCAGGTCCTTTGTTCTTGGTACGATGCGTCTGGGGTTGTCGGTGGTGTTCTCGTCTGTGCCATAAGTGCTGGTGAGATAGACCACGTCGCCCCCTGTCCATTGGGCGTTGGCGAGGTTGAAGGTGGTCTGCTGTGGGGTGCTCGATGGGTTGACCACTTTCACGTACATGATGCCTTTGTCCTCATCTGTGCTGGCTGCGAGGAAGAGTTTTTGGGAGTAGAGTGGGGTGATATCGACATTGTGGATCAGTTCGTTGTCGATGTAGCATTTCACGTTGGCTCCGCTGACGATGATGCGTAGATGATAGGTCTTGCCTATTTGCAGCACTTTGTCCACCCCGTCGCCCACGGACTTCTTGTAGTTGCCTATGCTCTGTTCGATTTGGCTTCGTGTGTTTCCCCATCCGCCGATATTCCACCAGCAGTAGTTCTGTGAGTCGGCTACATTGAACCCGATGAGGAACCCCTCAGCCCCTGCCACTTTTGTGGCGTCGAGTTCAATGGTGTAATTGTTGCCCAGTGGAATGTTCTGTAGTGTGAAGAGGCTTCCGTTCATGGTTGTGGAAGTTTGGCAGAGCTGACCGTTGTTGATTTTCCATGTTCCGCCGTTGTCGGTCCAGTCGGTGAGGCTTTCATTGGTGAAATCGTTTTCATAGAGCGTTTCAGTCATTGATTTGACGATGAGGTTGTCGTATTTCACCGATGTGCTCCACGAACTCAAAGCGAAGCGCGCTGCATCGCCTACAGAGTTGTTCTGTTCGCTCCACTTGATGTTTCTCGTGCCTACATTCTCCGCCATCATCTGCTGGATGTGGTAGGAAGGGGTGCCGTAGCAGTCGGCGCTGTGGAAGCGGATCATGTCGGGGTGCCAGTGCCATCCCGAGGACTCCTCGTTAACGAAGATGGGTGCGTAGCTCGACATCTTCACTACATCGCTGTTGTTTTCCATGCCGCACATGAAGACCGCCTCACCGAGAGCGGCGTTGAGGTTGCCGAATCCTCCGCAGTCGCTGGTCACGGCATACTCTCCCACATAGACCTTCCAGGTGTCGCGCGCATAGCCGTCGTAGCGGTGGTATTCGTTGATGAACCATTGCGGCGACATGTAGTAGTGCTGGTCCACGAAATCGACAGGCCACTGCAGTCCCCATGTGATGCCGTCGCCGTCGCCGATGAACTCGATGTAGGGGTAGGCTTCAGATATCGCTTTCTGGAAGAGTCTGTATCGCTCGTTGTAGGGACCGAACCAGTAGTTTTCGTTGCCTATCTCGAGCAGTCGGAGGTTGAAGGGTTCGGGATGTCCGTCCTTGATTCGCATCTGTCCCCAATAGGTGTTTTCGTCACCGTTGCAGTATTCGATGGCATCGAGTGCCTCTTGGATATAGGGTTGCACATTGGGGTCTTCCCAGTCGTGCCCCATACCCATGTTGACGACAAATAGCGGTTCTGCTCCCAAGTCCTCTGCCAGTTGCAGGTATTCCAGCATGCCCAGTCCGTCGGTGACGGGATAGAACCAGTTGGCGTTGTAGTGTCCTGGTCGTTCCTCGATAGGACCGCGGCTCTTCTTCCATTCCACTCGGTTGGGCACTTGGACAGTGCCTTTACCCTCAACGACACAGCCGCCAGGGAAGCGGAGGAACTTGGGGTGTAGTGCTTCGAGCATTTCCGCCAGGTCCTTGCGGCATCCGTTCTCACGGTCCTTGTAGGTGGGAGGGAAGAGGGAGACCATATCGTAGTAGATGGTTCCGGGTTGGGTGCCCAGCAGTGCGAACCATCCGTCACCGTCGTTGCCCGTGGCGGTGATTTCCGCTGTCACCTTTTTCCATTGGTTGTTGGCTGAGAGTTGTTCGTTGGTGATGACCACCGAACCGAGGTCGTTGCCCGAATGGTTTTGCAGCACGGCTTGTATGTCGCCGGTATAGGCTTCGGATCCCGAACGGGTCCAGAAGTTGAGTTTGTATTTTTGTCCTTTGACGATCTTGATGCCCCACCATCCTTCGTTTCTGACTCCAGAGTTGGGTGCATTCATCACCACCTTGATACATCTTGGGTTGACGTTGTTGAGTGGTGTGCTGGTGGAGATGCTTTGTGAGGCATTTCCGTAGGTCCACCAGAAGTCGGGGTTGTCGGCGTTGTCTTCGAAGGATCGGTTGTGGATGAGTTCGGCATATAGTCCTCCATCGCCTGCATGGTTGATTTCCTCGAAGAAAATGCCATACATGCGGTCACCTATTTCCGGTCCTTTCTTCATGTAGTTCAGGTTGATGGTCACTTGTGCTTGGATAGCTCCTGCTACCAGGCAAAGTCCCATAAATGTTGATACCCGAGTAAAAAGATTTTTCATAAGTTTGTTAGTTTTATAGTTAGTTATATGCAAATTTAGCAATTATCCGATAGATGGACAACCTTTTGAAGGAAAAATCACATCGATGCAACGAAGGATTCTTGTAAGAATATCTTCAATGGTCTGTAGCTGGTGCAGTTCGTGAAATTTGAAAAAAATGACGAAGATTTCTATTTTTTCAATATTTGTGGCTATTTTTGCCATGCCAATCAATTTTTGCGAGTAGGGACACGACGTGTCGCGTCCCTACAGTCAATGAAAATTCTATAGTATGATGAAGAAAGTATATTTTTATGCCCTTTGTGGCGGGATAGCTATTTGTGGTTTGACTGCATGTACAAGCAATGAATGGTCGAAGACTCAGATCGACACCTTTGTCCGTGTGACTCAGAGCAAAGGCCCTACCTTGAGTTATTCCCCAGACTCAGGCGTGGAATTGCTGGTCAGGGACGGATTTGTGTTCAAGGACCTCAATCGCAACGACTCACTCGATGCCTATGAGGATTGGCGTCTCCCCTATACAGAAAGAGCTGTTGACTTGGCTTCCAAACTCTCCGTAGAGGATATTGCCGGACTGATGCTCTATAGTGGTCATCAGGCAATGCCCATGGCTCCAGGGTTCGCTTTCTCTCCAGCACACTATGGCGGCAAGGCATATATGGAGAGTGGAGCGGCAGCCTATGAACTCACCGATGAGCAGAAGAAATTCCTGAAAGACGACCATCTTCGTGCAGTGCTCATCACGCGAGTGGAAAGTCCAGTTGTCGCTGCCAAATGGAACAACCGTCTTCAGGCTTATGTGGAGAGTCTGGATTGGGGAATACCCGTGAACATCAGTTCCGACCCCCGAAATGAAACCACCCCCAATGCGGAGTTCAATGCCGGTGCTGGAGGTCAGATCTCACTATGGCCCAGTTCTTTGGGGTTGGCAGCCACCTTCAACCCCGATCTGGTGAGGCATTTTGGAGAAATCGCATCGCAAGAATACCGTGCTTTGGGTATTGCGACTGCCTTGTCGCCTCAGATTGATATTGCTACCGAGCCCCGTTGGTGGCGCTTCAATGGCACGTTCGGTGAGAGTCCCCAGCTATCTACTGATATGGCTCGGGCCTATTGTGATGGTTTTCAGACTTCACCTGAAGAGCAACGTCTGTGGAAAGACACGGGGTGGGGTAGTCAGAGTGTGAACGCTATGGTCAAGCATTGGTATGGCTATGGAGCAGAAGAAGGCGGTCGCGACGGTCACTTTGCCCACGGCAAATATACGGTTTATCCAGGCGGTAACCTGTCTGCACACCAAAAGCCTTTCACCGAGGGTGCTTTCCGCCTTACAGGAGGGACTGCTCAGGCTACAGCCGTGATGCCTATTTATAGTATTCTTTGGAATCAGGACCCATCGGGTGAGAATGTTGGTGGTGGCTACAGCAAATGGCTTATCCAAAAGCAGTTGCGCGATGAAGCCTCGTTCGATGGCGTGGTGTGTACCGACTGGGGTATCACTGGCGACAACACAGCTATGGATTATACGGGGGGAGGCAAACCCTGGGGCGTGGAGCATCTGACGGTGGCTGAGCGTCATTATCGGGTGTTGCAGGCTGGAGTTGACCAATTTGGAGGCAACAACGACGCTGGTCCCATTTTGGAGGCTTATCAGATGTGGGTGGAGGAAGAAGGAGAGGAACAAGCCCGTCATCGTTTTGAGACTTCTGCCCGTCGTCTTCTGCTCAACATCTTCAGGGTGGGTTTGTTCGAGAATCCTTATCTCGATCCATCAGAAACGGAAAAGACGGTAGGCAAGTCAGATTTCATGCAGACAGGTTATGAGGCTCAGCTCCAATCCATCGTCATGCTGAAGAATAAGGGCAACAAGGTCCTGCCCATTGATGAGAAGAAAAAGGTTTATTTGCCTAAGCGCTATTTCCCTCCTATTCCCGGTATATGGGGAGGCTTTTCAGAAGAAAAGACTGACTATCCCATGGACCTTCAGCTGTTGGAAAAGTATTACACAGTGGTGGATCGTCCAGAGGAAGCTGATTTCGCCATTTGTCTGATAGCCGAACCTGCTATCAGTATGGGGTATGAGACAGACGATGTCGAGAAGGGAGGAAACGGTTATGTGCCAGTCAGCCTTCAATACCAGGACTATACAGCCACTCATGCCCGCAGCGTCAGCATTGCTGGCGGTGATCCTCTGGAGTCGTTCACCAATCGCAGTTATCAGGGTAAAACGGTGCGTACACGCAATTATCAAGACCTTGAGCTGGTGTTGAATACCAAGAAGTCTATGGGCACGAAACCCGTTGTTGTCATTATCGAAGTGACTAAACCAGTGGTGCTGAAGGAGCTGGAGCCATCAGCAGATGCCATTTTGTTGTCTTTTGGTGTGCAGCATCAGGCCTTGTTGGATATCATCAGCGGTAAAGCCGAGCCATCGGGGTTGTTGCCCATGCAGCTTCCTGCCGACATGGAAACGGTGGAGGCGCAACAGGAGGATGTGCCCTTCGATATGCAATGCCTGACCGATGAGGAAGGCAATCGTTACGACTTTGCTTTTGGACTCAACTGGCAGGGAGTCATCCAAGACCATCGGGTGAAAAAGTATCAGCCCCAAATGAGGAAATAGTTGACAGCTCTTTTGTGTGGCCTGCGGCATTCTACCGGGATGTGGTTTTTCGGAACAACAAACCGAACACCCTACCTCTATGCTCTATTTTAGTTTATTCAGTTCATGACAGATATCTTCTGCCATAGCATTGAGGGCTACACAGTCGGCTCGGCTGATATGTCGTTTGTCCTTATCATGATCCCAGGGGCTTAAGATGAGCAGGCGTCCTTCAGCACAAGCTTCGAAAATGGTGTCGGCTGGTTTGTAGTAATCGTGGAAACCGTTGTCGGTGAGCAGTATGAATGGATGATGCTCTTGCATGAGCACTTTCATCACCTGTTTCTCATCGGGTGAGATGAATGGTGAGACCATTACTTCCCCTTTGCGTGCTCTCAGCACACAGTTGTTCTTGTAGTTGCGCAACGGCGTGTTGTCTCCGTGAAGTGCTTGCTCCACCATCAGGCGACGTACATGGACTGTGACGAATCGTTCAGCCATAAGCAGTGCCACATTGCCTACTCCATCATAACTTCGACCGCATATATCTATGCCTTTTTGGACACGGAAAAAACCTGGCATAAGGCGTTTGGTTGCCAAACGTTGGGGGTTCATGTCGAGATAGCGGATGGTGGTGGGCAGTTGGCTGTAGCGGGTCATAGATCGGAGAAAAGGCATTTCTGTGAAGATAGGCGGTAGCTGGTAGTAGTGGTCAACGCCCATGTCTGAGCGCAGTGTGGCTGCTGTTTCTTGGAGTTGATGGCTTTCTTCTTTAAGTTTTTCCCGAATACTATTCGGGGTAATGAAAGAAGAGGGTGGTAGTTTTTCCCAAGAAGAGGCTGAGCAGGCCCTCCCAAGCTTCTTAGCCCCTTGCCAGAAGCCTCGCACCAAGGTGCCGATACCCTTAGGCATGGTGTGCCGCACATATAGCACAGCATGCAGGTGGTCGGGCATCAGGCAGAAGTGGAGCACCTGCGCTTCCGGGTGATGATGAGGTATGTTCATTAGCGTGTCGATGAGTGCATCGCCCAGTGCTGTTCGCACTATATGAGCCTTGGCTGGGTCTGCATCTGGAATGACGAGGCTACCAAGAATTGGCCGACGGTCAGTGACCGTCAGTGTGATATGATACAGGCCCACTCCTTTCCAAGCACTACCTGGTTCCTGCCATTGCCATGTTTCGTGAATGTCTTTCTGCATAAGGGCTTATCTATTATTGATTGTTGGTCAACGCTGTCATTATTTTCATGATTCGGTCGATTCTGGTGCAAAGTTATGAAAAAACATACAAAAAAGTGGACACATCTATCTGTGTCCACTTTTTTGATATTGCTCATATTGATGGGTTGGGCGTTCATTTGTGCGCAGCCCACTTGCTTCTCTACTCGTCGCCCAGTACAACGGCGTAGCTCTGTGCCTTGCCCGATGGATCCTTACCCCAAATCCAGAGTGTCTGCTCGGCCGAGTTGCTGGCGTTCTTGAATGCCGTCTCCATGTCTTCCACCGAACGGATGTTCATGTTGTTGACCTTCAGGATGATGAAGTTCTCCTTGATGCCTGCATCCTTGAGTTTGCCGTCCTTCAACTTGCTCACCTGCACACCATAGTTGAGGTTGAGGTTTTCCTTCTGCTTGTCGGTCAGTGGTTTGAACTCAGCGCCCAGCACAGTCAGGTTGTTGGCCTTCACCACGTTGGTGTTTCCGTTGGAGTTCTTGAGTGTGAGTGTAGCAGTCATCTCTTTCTTGTCGCGGATAAATCCTACCAGCACCCTGTCGCCTGGACGGTAGCGAGTCACAGCCTCCTGCAGTTCGCTCATCTTGGTCACTTCCTTGCCATCGACAGACGTGATGACGTCGTCTTTCTTCAGTCCGGCAGCCTTGGCAGCACCGTCTTCGCTTACCTCAGCCACATAAACACCCTTGTTGGTGCCGAAGTCGAGGTTCTTCTTGCCGTCTTCCTTGGCTTTCTCAGCGTCGATATAGAGGTTGAGGTCCATACCGCTGATACCGAGCAAAGCACGTTGTACTGTTCCGTACTCCTTGAGGTCTGCCACCACCTTCTTCATGATGGTTGTAGGAATGGCGAAACCGTAGCCCGAGTAAGATCCCGTCTGGCTGTAGAGCATGGCGTTGATACCCACCAGTTCGCCCTGTGCGTTGACCAGTGCACCACCACTGTTACCGCGGTTGATGGCGGCATCGGTTTGGATGAACGACTCTATGCCGTTGGGTGATGCTCCAAGATGACGGGCCTTTGCACTCACGATACCTGCAGTCACGGTGGATGTCAGGTTGAAGGGGTTGCCCACTGCCAGAACCCATTCGCCCACCTTCAGCGCGTCGCTGTCTCCGATAGGCAGAGTGGGAAGACCTGTGTCGTCGATTTTCACCAGTGCCAGGTCGGTGTCTGCGTCTGTACCAATCACGCGTGCGGAGTATTCACGGTTGTCGTTGAGGGTGATTGTGATTTCATCTGCATCAGCCACCACGTGGTTGTTGGTCACGATGTAGCCGTCGGACGAGATTAGCACACCCGAACCAGCGCCTTCTCGCTTGGGTGTCTGCACCTGACGGCGCTGCTGCCCACCATTGCCACGGCCGAAGAAGTCGCCGAAGAAGTCCTCGAATGGGTCGTTGTACTCAATCATCTGTGTTCTGCTCTTCTGTACTACCTTGATATAGACCACGGCGTTGCAGGCCTTTTCTGCTGCTGTAGTCAGGTCGATATACTGCATGGGTTGGTTGGCTTGTGGACGCGACGAGAGATTCTGTTCGAGGCTGACGTCTTTACCTTTGAGGATCTTCTCGGTTGTTTGACCGTTCTCACCTTCACCATTGAAGATTGATCCTTCTGCAGCAGAATACGCGAAGGCACCCGACACTCCTGAAGCAAGAGCTACTGCTGCTACGATGCCATAAAACTTCTTAATTGATTTTTTCATGTCTTATTGTATATTTAATTGTTAATTTCATTCTGTATTTAACTTTTCGACGTTAAAATTACATCAAAGTTTAGTCATGACAAATCTTTTTTTCGGTGAAATGCGTTCCTATTGGTAAAATTTAACATTACTTGTCGATTGCTTAACGTCGGTTATCATTCGGCATGGATATTTTCACGTTTCTTTCACACTTTCGGATTTTAACATTTCGACCAGGATTGGGTGAAAACAAGTAGGGACGCGACGTGTCGCGTCCCTACAGGCAATTGATAAACTATATGTTTGTTACCCCCCAATAGAGTTTGGCTGAGCAGTTTATTTTGCGATCACATCCTCGAATGTGA
>CAMOWU010000124.1 GCA_946628545.1 uncultured Bacteroides sp.
GTAGCCAGCCATACAGCTACCCCGTAGGGGTTGCGCAATGGCTGGAACACATAAAGAGATGTAAAAGGTCTGCCGTAGGTAGATCGACATCCATTGCTATGACTGTCGCATATATCAGCAAAACTCAAGCAAACTTGGCTCTATATTCCCAGGACGTTGTCCTGGGCTAAGAGATATTGGCCTTTCAGGCCGATTTCTTACTTGCTAAAGTTGAATTTATTTAGTACTTGACAGATTTTAACAAATGGGGGGGGCGATTTCTAAAGATTCTATATACTTTTGCAAAACATAAATACAAACCTCAAATACAACCATTTAGTTCTATGCAAAAATTACTACTTTTCACTTTAATGCTGCTGCTGGTTCCATTACATGCCACAGCACAAGACAATTTGGAGCAGAAACTCATTGTCACAATGAAAGACGGAACAAAGGCGGAGTTCAATCTCAACTCCGAACCTTCTATCTACACCTCCATCATCGACATGACACTCAATATCGAATGGAACGGTGAAGACGGAGTGCCTACAAAAGTGGTCTATGACCTACTGCAAGTGGAAAACTTCACTTTCGACAACTCATCGACGGCTGTAGATGGCATCCAACTGACAAACGGAAAACTGAAAGGTGACTTTTTTGTGGTACCCACAGGAAAAGCGAACATCTCCATCGCCACTATTGATGGAAGGATCCTATCTGTCAATAGCAGGAAAGAAGGCGACAATACAATGATTGACCTCCGCCAACTACCTAAAGGCATCTATATCATCAACCACAATGGCAACTCATTCAAACTGCAACGACCATGAGAAGAATCAACACATTACTATTTGCGGTTCTACTGCCAATGGCAGCATCAGCACAAAGCGTTGGAAATATCGTCATCAACAAGACTGATAACACCACCGAGACATACAAGATGGAGGATGTGGGAAAAATGAGTTACACGACCACTGAACTGCAACTCTTCCTGAACAACGACTTGGAAAAACCTGCCTCAACCATCAATATCGCAGATATCACTTCAATCAATGTACAGAATAACGACTATCAAGCCATACCTAAAATAGTGGATCCACAATCGAACTCAAGATGGTTTGATTTCCAACGCCTATTCTGGAAAAGCGAAGTGATGGCTGGCAACTTATATGAACCTAACAGCCCATTCCTAACACTGACCGTCAATGAAGACAATGAAAATCTGATAAATGGCATCGGTTCGCTGAATGGATATGTCAGGAATGAAGGAGCGAAAAGATTTTGTCCTCCATCCGACAGCATCATGAGACGACTCAACAACTTGACAAATGTCAATCCCGATGCACTCAACGCCGCTAAAGGGGAATTGATGATGTGGGAAGCACTCGCTATGTTTTATCAAGTGAGACTCTTCGGAGCAGTGCCTATCACCAATGACCCGGCAGGAGTGGTCGAGGACTTCGACAAAGTCAGAAACTCGCGTGTCGCTGTCAGTTTCTTGTATGAGTACGTCATCAAAACACTCGAACGGGCAATAGAACTACTACCTGAGAGAAACATTGGAGGTATCGATAAATACAGCGCAAAAGGATTGCTCGCTAAAGTCTATCTCACACGCTCTGGATTCAGAGAGGACCTCACCAAATACAATGGACATGTGCTGGTGTGCCAACAGCATGAAAGAAACGCCGAAGACCTACAGAAAGCAGCGGAATTAGCACTCGATGTCATCAAAAATAGCGGTAGGAAACTGATGCCTGTCTATAGCGACATCTTACTCGGCAAGAACAACGTGAATGAGGAAGCACTCATCTCATGGCGCTGGAAAGCGGATAATAGATTTTGGAGCTTTCAAAACACCATGCAATGTGATTTTGGCATGAACGGATTCAGCGATTTCGGTGATTGCTGGGGAGATGGGGCAGGACCGTCTGTGGACCTGCAAGATGCTTTTGGAGAAGATGCACTCAGCCCGACACGTACATCCAAAGACGCCAGAAGAAAGGCTACGATGATGATGATGGGCGACACATACGACTATTTCTATACCGACCTGGGCGGATTCGACTACACCAAGTTCATCAACAACGGATATGCCGACCAAGGACACCAAAGCTATGGGTTCCAAGCATCAAGAACGAAAGCCAATGTGGCAAAGCACCTCTATGGCACCGCTTATGACCACGAACAAGCTGGATTGGGCGCACCTTCCAGAATGGTGTATGGACTCTATACTCATTTGTTGAGACTGGCAGATGTCTATCTCATCTATTGCGAAGCGGTGATGGGAAACCAGCAACAAACCACCGATGAACAGGCACTCGAATGCTTCTATCAAGTAAGGCACCGCGGAGTAGCGGACTACGAGAAACCAACAGTCATCTCATGGGAGGATGTGTGGAAAGAACGTAGGCTGGAACTGGCTCTGGAAGGCGACAGATGGGGCGATCTCGTCAGATTATACTACTACAACCCAGAAAAAGCTATCAATGAAATCAAGAGCCAAAGAAGAAATGGATACTCTGACGGCAGCTACGACACCTACACTCCCGCACCTGACGTCAATGAATCATCTTTCACACTACCCTACCCCGCAAACAGCACTTTTTCAGAAGCTGCAACTGCCACTCCTATGGCCATCAGTATCATTGACTCCGACATGAAGATTCCAGAGTCTATGGTCACTGTAAATGAAACACCCCCCCTTCCTGCACGATTCGGCGAGCCTCTGACCATCACTGGAAACAACCTCGACAAGGTGGAATGGGTGTCGATTCCTAATGTGGGAAGACTACAAGACAATGAATTCACTGCAACCAACAACACGCTGACCATCCATGCACTACCAATGAAGTCACACAACGGAAACATTGAACTGGGTACGGGTGAGCAATACCCGCTCTTTGTGAACTACAAGGTGGCTGAAATGGTCGTGGAATCTAACAATCCTGAAACAATGGTTGGAGGGGAAATAGGCACTTTCCACGGACAGAACCTACAGTGGGTGGAAAGTATTTCTTTCTGGACCATGGAGTCCAATATACTTCCACAGAACTATGGAGTCATCAACAAAAGTGAATTCATCAAACAAGCAGAAAACGAGATACAAGTGCTCATCCCAGCCGCACTCCAATTATGGGGTGGCCAACTGACTGCCACTTTCAAATACTGCAACGACATCAATTATTCCGTACATGCAAATGCTGTTCATGGCGTTCAACCCGTGATCTTGAAGGCGGAGACCACGGTCAAGGGAGGAGACACCTATAGCATCGCAGGACTGAATCTGGATCAGGTGAAACGATTGATGATCGGAAACGTCGAAATGAAGATAGAGGAAATCATTACTGATGCTGACAATATCATCAAAACCATTCGATTCACTGCATCGGAAGACATTGAAACAGGAAAGGCAAACTATATGCTCGAACTGAAAGACGGAACGATAGTCACTGGACCTGAAGTCAACACCATTTCAACGAAAGTGGAGATTCTGCAAGCAGACGCTCAGGTCACACCAGGAAAGGCGGGATACCGCATCACAGGACAAAACCTGGGAAAAGTGAAGCGAGTGCTGATTGGAAACACCGAAATGATGATGATCTCAGCCAATGAACAACAACTGGTTTTCAGCGTTCCTAATGAGGCTGAAACGGGCACTTTCAACTACATCCTTGAACTGCAAGATGGAACGACCATCACAGGACCTGAAGTCAACGTCGTCATGTCAAATGAAACCATGATCTGGAGCGGTGAAATCGAACTCAACTGGGATTCATACTGGAATATCGGAGATGGCACAGCTGGAGCCGACAATCCACAGATCTTTGCCGATGCCGGACTCAAAGAGGGAATGACCATACACCTCTATATCGATATCCAGGACAAATCCTGGTCGATCATGTTCATGGACGGACACTGGAACGGACAAACGGAAATTGGAAATGCACTGGGAATTGGAGAAAACCAAATGATCGACGGAAACTCATTGCCCCTTGTTGAACTAAACGGATGCATCGATATCCCTGTCACTGCCAAATTAGCAGAACAACTGACCACACTCACCGATTGGGGATACTGCTGGGTCATAACAGGAAGTGGATGCAAAATCACCAAAATCACTATCGAATGACATCCTGAAAGCGCAACATCAACCTGAAGGGCTTTCCTGCCTCTGACGAAAACAGTCCAAATACAGAAGTATATGGACTGTTTTCTATCCCTGAGAGCCTGCCCTACACGATAAAATAAGCCCTCGCTACGACATCGTAGCAAGGGCTATGACTTCACTGTCTTTTGGGGCAGACAATCAATAGGTCATCACAGGAGGAAGTTCCTTGGCCTGGGCGATCATCTTCTCCACTTCCTTCAGTGCGGGCACTCTCCTGACGAGGTGCTTCTGCTCGTTGGTCTCCTCAAGCTTAGCGGTCAGGTTGGCAGGAACACGGTGCTGAAGCTCTTTCACAGTATCCACACCAGCTGCCTCAAGCAACTCAGCGAACTGAGGACCTACACCGTTGATGCGGAACAGGTCGGCATGATTGGTCCAGGTCAGGATGAGTTTCTCTGAGATACCTGTCTCCTCAGCCAAAGCCTTGCGACCTGCGGGAGCAGCGCACTTGTCGAGAAGGTCAGAAACCTTGACGATGCCTGCAGCGATCAGTTTCTCTGCATAAACATCACCTACGCCCTCAATGTCAATAATTTTGTAAGCCATCTTGATTTAGTTTTATTTAGGTTAATAAAGAATGAATGTGTCGATTAGGTCATATCTCAACGCCTTATCTCTGCCCCACGACTTAAAGCTTGATGCAGGACACGGGCATTTTCAATGCAAATATAACGATAAAAAATTCAATAACAAGAATTTGCAACTGATTTTTTTCTAATTTGATGAAAAAAACTTGAGATAGTGAAAAAGAAGAATACTTTTTTAGTATTATAACTTGGAGATATGAATGATGATCTGCTTTAAGCACCCATAAACCATTACGTTCCCAACGTTACGTTATTAACGTAACGTTGGGAACGTAGTGTGATTATCTCATTAAGGCTACTTGATGATGACGAACTTCTGCGCCACACCGTTCTTGCCCTCGGAATTGGTGGCAAGAACGTAATAGACACCACTGCCGCAACGCTTGCCGGCCTTGTTCTTCAGGTCCCAACTATACTGACCTCCTGAAGAAGTGCCTTCATGGATCAAACGACCAGCAGCATTCACAATCTTCACATTGCTGTCGTAAGACAAGCCTGTGATGCTCACGCGCCCTGTGTAGTCCGGACGAACAGGATTGGGATAGATCTTGATGTTGTCGCGCTCCATCTTCTCCACGGGGTCGGTGGCATCGCTCACATACGACACCAGTCCCTGGTCCTCGGTGGCGAAGAACACCTCACCCGTCTCACCGTTGATGGCGATGTCGCTGATATTGTCGCTGACCAAAGGGCTGTTCTCTGTGGTGAAATGAGCCAGTTGCTCCAGACCGTCAGCGCTGATGAGATAAACACCATTGCCTGCAGTGCCTATCCACTTGCGGTTGCCGCCATCAATGGTCACGCAGTTGATGCCCACATTGGTCAGCAGATAGTCGGCCAGACCACTGCCATCATTGCGTGGCACCTTCACCTGATGAAAACGAAACTCGTCGCTGAAGAACGTCTCGGGCCTGCTGTTCATGAACAGACCCTTGTCGGTGCCAAACCACATGGTGCCATTCAAATCCTGGGTAATGCAACTCACCAAATCCACTGTATAGGTGGTGTTGTCCTGATTGGTGAAGTCGGTCAGCAGCCGGCGCTCATGACCACGGGTGCTGTTCAAGTTGCCATTGGTGTTGATACAGAACACACCTGCCAGATAACCATTGTTGGTGCGTCGGCGGCTATTGATCCAGACCCAACCATTCTTGTCGAAGAGGATATGGTCCATGGAAGGGTTGTTGGCCAACTCATCATAATACAGAGCCGCCCAGTTACCGTCGTTTTTCAAGACACGTACCAACGTGTCTGTCTCGTTGTTGAGCATCCACAGATTGTGGTTCGCATCATACTCCACACCCGTTACACGTACGAAACGCTCTGGATGGGCATCGTTGGGAAGGATGGTCGCCAAGGGGCTGTTGCTGTGGTCGTAGTGACCCACCAACTTATAGTTCTTGAACTCATAGATACCATCTACTACAGAACCGCAGAAATGGTGCTCGGGATCCTGGGGGTCCTGCACCACATCCGTGATGTCGCGGTAGCACTGAGAGCCCACAAGACTGATGGGACCCTCCTCGTCAAAACTGGTGAACTTGCCGCCCTCATACTTCATCAAGGTGCCAGGAAAACTCTGACCATTGAAACTGAAGATACCACCGGCAATGAGCAAACGACCGCCATCCTCCATGCGCAGGAAAGAGGCGTAGTTGCGAATAGGACTCTCTGGAATGATACTGCCCACCGTCACGTTCAGCTGGTCGCCACTGACCGAATAGCCGCGCAAGCCATGGGTGCCACAGGCTGCCCAGTACTTGTCGCCCGCTTTCTCCATATAGCTGATGCTGTCGGCCAATACCTTCGCCTCACCACCTGAACTGATGGTTGCCATCGAAGTGCCACGGAAGACGTACAAGGTGCCGTCTATCTCGTTCCAAGATGAGAAGATCGACTTATCGACCACCGAAACACCACTGAACTTCTCCTTGTCGCCAATCTTCAGCAAACCACTGCCACTGATGGCATAAACATCTCCAGAAAAGGAGATGAGCTTTGTGAGATTGAGGGAACTGATTTTTGTCCAGTTGGAGACATCGAGCAGGTTGTCGGCCAATTTGCCTCGGAACACACCTGTCTTGGTGGCGGCATAAAGCATGCCATCCTCTATCATCACACTGTTGACGTGGTAGCCCAGGTTATAGAAGTTGCGCACCAAGCGTTTCTTCACGTCCAGCAGCATGATGCCACTGCCCAAAGAGAAATACACGGTGCCACCATCTACATAGAGGTCGTTGATGCTCTTGTCGCTCAGGGTCTTGAGTTTCAAGTCGGTGATGTTATAAACCTCGCCAGCATCATCCATCAGGTCGATATTGCCATTGCTATAGACAATCACCAGTTCCTTGGCATCCCGACAATAGACAATGTCGGCAATGGCGTTGTCGCTCAAAGCATTGGCACGAGTATAGGTTTCCACACTGCTGTCCTCGCTGTCGTAGGAAAACAGTCCGCCATAACTCAATACATAGACCTTGCTGCCCACGCAAACACATTTGGATGCGTTGTGGTAGGAAGAATAGACTGTCCAACGGCCATTGTTGCCCCCGTCGGCTTTCACGATGGTGCTTGCCACAAGCAACGATAGGATGAAAAGGATGCTGCGCATAGTGTGGATGTTTTGAGTGATTCGAGTTTCCGATAATACAGGATGGTCTGACCCTATAGAAGAATCCAGATGGTTGAGGAAATACAGATTTACTGCAATTTGGACAGGAACTCCGCAAGTCGCGCCACAGCCCTGCCCCGATGGCTGATGCTGTTCTTCTCTTCTGCACTCATCTCAGCAAAAGTGGTGTCGTAACCCTCAGGCACAAAGATGGGGTCGTAGCCGAAACCTTTCGTGCCTTTATGCTCGTCGATGATGGTGCCACGGACTATACCTTCGAAGAAATATTCCTCTCCATGATATAATAACGAAATAACCGTGCGAAATTGTGCGCTGCGGTCGTTTTTTTCTTTCAATTCTTCCAATAGTTTACGCATATTGGCCTCGGAATCGTGATTCTCACCTGCATAGCGCGCGCTGTAGATACCTGGTGCACCATCCAAGGCCGCGCACTCCAAACCCGTGTCGTCGGCAAAACAGTCGAGACCGAAGTGTTCTTTCACATACTTGGCCTTCTGTAGGGCATTGCCTTGCAACGTGTCGGCTGTCTCTGGAATATCAACAGTGCAACCGATGTCGGACAAACCTTTGATGTCGAATTTCTCGCCCAGGATCTGGCGCACTTCCTGAAGCTTGTGCTGGTTGTTGGTGGCAAATACTAATGTCTTCATTTGTGATGGTTTTAAAGGATCATCTTTTGATCCCGAATGACCTAATTTTTAGTTATTCAACTTTCGCAAGTGCGCCCCGAAGGGGCAACCTTCCTATAGCCCAGGGCATCGCCCTGGGTTTTCGTGGAAACAAGGTTATTTTCCTTTGAACTTGTCGAATCCCTCACCAAACACACCCGAGACATTACTCATGCTCACGAAGGCGTGCTGGTCGATGAGGCGTATGGTGCGGAAGATGTTCACCGACTCGCGCTTCTTGGCCAACAACAGGAGGACGGGACGTTCGTTCTTGGTGTACCATCCCTTGGCGTTGATGACAGTCACTCCACGTCCGTTGGCAATGATGGCATCAGCGATTCGCTCGTATTCCTCGCTGATGATGAAGAAGAGGACCGACTGACGTCGGCGGTTCATCACGTAGTCGAGTGTGACACTCGAAATGATGAGTGTGGCGAAACCAAACACCACTCGGTACCAGTCGTGGAAGACGAAGTAGCAAGAGGTGATGATGATGAAGTCCATGATCATCATCATGTTGCCCAAAGAAACATCACGGTACTTGTTGACCACTGCGGCGATGATGTCGGTACCGCCAGTACTACCGCTGTTGAGGAAGCACACAGACAGGGCGAAACCCTCAAGCAAGGCACCTATCACACAAGCCATGAAGGCTTGGTCGCCCACAATGCGGGGCAGGTTGCCGTCGGCATCCTGAAACAGTCGCTGAAACAGCCACAGGAAGAAAGTCAGCGTGAACACGGCGAAAATCGTGCGTATGCAGAATTTCCATCCCAACACCTTGATGGCCAGGATCAGCAACACGGCATTGATGACGAAATACGTGTTCTGGATCTCCAGCCCTGTGGCAAAGTAGATGATGATCGACACACCCGTCACACCACCTGTGGTGATTTGATACGGAAGCATGAAACAAGTCACGGCAAATGCGTAAATCATCAATCCAATCGTAATCATCAAGTAGTCTTTCAACTCACTGAAGACACTCAACTTCGGCATCACCGGAGTCTTAATCTTTCCTACTTTCATCGTTATTCTTTCATTTAGTTAGTTCATAGTTCGCCTCCAACAACCGCACTCGATTGCCAGGAGGACTTTATTCAATACTTTTAAATCCCCTCCCCTTAGCAAGGGTAGTAATTCCAACTCCCCTCCCCTTCGAAAAAGCAGGGACTCCATCTCCCCTCTAATGGGCAGGGTCTCCAACTCCCCTC
>CAMOWU010000125.1 GCA_946628545.1 uncultured Bacteroides sp.
TCCAGCCGCTTACCCATGCTGAGAAAGGGCATTTGAGTGTCTTTTCCTTCGAGTCGAATTCGCTGATTGGGGTAAGGATGCTCTATTTGGAGACCGGGCGAATGCTTAATCCGCCGTATCGGAATGTGTAGTAATACCAATTTACACTGCCCGAATCGAAGTCGAGTGGATAGGCAACGTAGCTGGGGGAGTCTGGATTAGGGTTCTCCGTCGAAGACCAGTAGAAACCGCCGCTGCCCTCAGTGGTGAATTTACCGTTCCAACGTTGTCCCGCGGCAGGCATAAATACTTGGCCACCATTCGGTCCCGTGAACTCACGCCCATTCACACCATTGGCTTGTGTCCACTTTGATGAACATTTGCTAATCAGTTCTATAATCTGATCTACCGATGGCATGCGCCAATTGCTACCCCATTTTACGTAGGCAACGTCGTAAGAGGTGCCAGCGATGTCGGAACCTAGGTCTTGATATTCTCCATAATCAAATGTACTATTACCATTCATATCCGTCCAAAAAAAATAGTTATCCTTAGTGTAATCCGATTTCTCACTTGTCTCTCCCCAAGCGTAGTAGCCACCGTACTCCTCGGGACAGGATGCATCCATGTTGCAGCAAGCCCATTTGGTTCCAGAGGGCAGGCCAAGGTCAATCATGTGTGGGTGGTTGTCATCGGGGCAGGTTGAATAGGACTTGTCTTGTGCCACACAGGAAATATTCACAATAGAAGAAACAGGTATAAAATACTTTGTGTAACCTGTATGAATCACTTGAGTGACTATTTCGTCATGATATACTGAATCAGCGTCATAGTTGGAGAAGGTGATGCTGTCCACATTATCCTTGCCAAGATAGAGGACTTTTCCATCATCGTAGTGCAGATAGAGATGCTGTGCTGACATAGGGATTGCAGCAGTCAGTAAAGATATGATTGTGATGAGTCGCAATGATGTGGTCTTTTTCATGGTCGTATGAATTTAGATGTTTTACCATTAACGTTGAGCAGATAGACACCCTTTGAAAGAGTGGAAAGAGGAAGTGCAAAACCATCAGAGGTTACGGAGAGACTCACTGGCACCCGAACACCGTTGGTGGTATAAACAGCAACCTGGTCGGTGGCGGAGATGCCATGGAACACGAGACGGCCGCTTTCCTGGCTGTAGTCAGCATCGTGTTGTGGGGATGCTATGCCCGTGCCTTCGCCCTTGTAGGAGAAACGGACGATATCGTCCTTAGAAAACTCCATGTTGAGAACGTTGGATGTGATGCGAATCTTGTCGTTCGCAAACTCGATGCGAGGACGGAGGTAAAGTTCCACATCGGTGGTAGTGCCGTCTGCATGCCACAGCACCAGAGTGGCATTATCCTGAGCCGTTGAATGCAGCGGAAAAGCCAGAAGGGAAAGGATAAATAAAAGAAATTTTCTCATTGTCAAATAAAGGTTTTGTTTATAGTTTTGAATGATTAGCAAATAAATAAAGAAAAACTTCGCTAAATTACCCCCCACTTGTTAAAAAGTGTTAACATCTTTGTTTTGATGCTGTATTTACATCGGATATATAGCCAATGAACCTGACATTAGGCATGCACTGTTGCTCCCAATTTTTTTCCCTTGCCAAAAATTTGTAACTACAAAACTAAAGCGATATATTTGCATTGTATTTCATGGTATTAGATTTAAGACTTTCTTTTAAGGGGTTGCTCGTGAGAGTAGTCCCTTTTTTAGCCCCCACATCCATGATTCACTCTTAACCATGTGGGTGTTTATCGGCATCTATGATGCTATATTGAAAAGAATGAAGAGGTGTCGTACGTGCAAATTATAAGACTAGCGATATCTATTCTTTTTGAGGCCAAATGTTAGTATTAATCATTTCTAGTACTTGTCAGAAACACTTTTAACTCTGTCATTGTTTTATGAATAATCTCTTTTGTAACCTTACCCGTACCAGGCATAGGAAATAGGAACGGACGACAACCATTGAAGTTGGTCATCAGATTATCATTGAAGCCGTAAACTATATTTGCATTAATGGTAAAAGGCAATAGATTTTCAATAACTGGTTTATAAACAAAGAATACTACTTTCGGCTTATATCTATTAATTATCTGTATGATATGCTCTTTGCCTTCGAGATATTCAAATAAAGAAGGTTCATTACCTGTTGATCTGGGTACTTTAACAATATCTGTAATACCAATATTATTGTCTAAAAGACTATCATCGTGGTAAATAGTTTTCTTTGTAATAATACCATATTCCTCTAACTTGTTCCACATACTTTTTCCATTACGACCTTGGAAATAATGACCAACTTTCACACTGTCCGGTGTTGGCGTCTTACCAACAATCAACATATCTAATTTTGAGTTTTCTCCTTTTGGAAGAATATCCTCAAAAGTTTCATAGGATTGCCCATCCTTTATTATTGTTATTCTATGATTCATATTGTACCTTAATTCAGCAATTAAATACGTAAATAATTCTTATCTAGGTTCTTAAGCGGCAAAGTGTAGTTAAGATATTTGATGTGTCGATTATTCACCAAACTTGGTGACGTAAATCAAGCAATCAAAAGCACATTAAATATATAACAAAATTAATCATTTATTTTGTATAGTTTACTTCATTTGGCGTTTTTTTTCGATTTAAATCTATTTGACCTTTTTCCCTATCTGATTGGGGTATCTTAGATTCGGGTGTTCCATGCTAGACCCTCATCAATAACCGTGATACAAGAAGTGAAGTTGTATACACACACGGATTCAAAAAATAATAACCCTACACCCCGACCCTAAAGGAATCGTCAATCACATGCAATCATCCATCTACTCTTGGTTTTTCGGTCGATAGGTACAGTCCTGCACTAAGTTGTTTCAAGTTGTTTCCAAGATTATTCAGTAAAATGCACAAGAAAAGGAAAAGTTGAGCTAATTTTGCATCGAAGCCTCACATAGAATTGTTCTCTGCTGAGACTACGCCAAATAGATCTTAAATAAATCACAGCATTAGAATACCAAACGATTATGGAAACAAACCACCAAACACTCTATCACAATGACAAATCTAAATATCATAGGAAGTGATTTCAAAAAGAGACTTGACCTGTTCTTCGCCCAATGCATCAAGGCTGGCTTTCCTTCCCCAGCTGATGACTACAGGCACGACTCCTTGGACTTCAACCGCGACCTCATCCAGCACCCCGAAGCCACATTCTACGGTCGTGTGGCAGGCGACTCCATGATAGAAGCAGGCATCAACGACGGAGACATCGCTGTCATTGACCGCTCCATCGAACCGCACAATGGTGACATCGTGGTGGGGTTCATCAATGAGGAGTTCACCATCAAGTTCCTCGACCTGTCCCATTCAAAGGATGGTTATAATGGGAGAGATACCCCCACCCCTACCCCATTCCCGTAGCCTTTCCCCTTAAATGGGAGGGGAAAGGACTCCCCGCCCCTGCAAGGGGAGGGGTGCCTGAAAGGCGGGGTGGGGTCGGATAGGCTTTATACCCCACCCCGACCCCATTCCCGACGTTCCGTCGCCTACCCGTAGCCTTTCTCCTTAAATGGGAGGGGAGTTGTTTGCACCACTTGGATATAAGGTACTCACAATCTCACACCGAAGAAGGCTCGGGTGAACCACTTGTTTTGGTTGATATCGACATGGTTGCTGTTGAAGATGCTGTTGCTCATGACAACAGTGAGACCCATGAAGTATTTAGTGGAGAAATTGCGTACAATGGCCACGCGCTCATTAAGGATGATGTCGGGGAAATTGGTTTCCATGTCCTTTCGTTCGTCATTGATTGTCTGGTTGTTGCCATTGAGCAATACGAGAGTGGGCAAAGTAGAAGCATGCAACAACCACTTGGTACCAAGCACCAAGTTGTAGCCATAGCCACCCCCGATGCCGAAGTGTCCCACATAGAACCGTGCGTCGGGGATGTCCTCGGGTTTGTTTTCGTCGATGGTCTTGAGTCGCCCACCTTGGTAGGCAAATCCCACCAGCCATGAACCTGCAGAACGTTTCTGGATATAGGATTGACTGAAAGCCGCAGGATAGGAGAAGCGTCGGTAGTTGAAGGTGTAGTAGCCAGTGATGTTGACTATTTTTGTGTCGATGAGTCCTCTTTCAATCTTCTGCCTCACCCCATCGCGGACAATTTTGCCCGCCATGGTTTTCGACATCTGGTAACTGGCATCAATGCTATATCTGTTGCTATAGGCGTTGAGGTTGAACTCGTAGTCGTTGTTTTTGCCTCTTAGCCTGGAAGGATTGATGGCGAGTCCGGCAGTGATGCCCCTATAGTTGACCCCAATGCTCATGGTCGCCTTGACATCAGTCCTGAGATCGGCCTTGGTATATGCGCCCCGAACTTCGCCCCGAGCATGAATGCTGGTACCTGCGATATTGGCTCTCAGTTTCAACGTGAGTCTTGCCTGTGGCCTGCCGATGAAGAGGGTGTCGTAGTTCACCTTATTATATCTGACCAGCAAAGCACTATCTACCTTATTATATCTGACATGTAAAGTGCTATCCACTTTTGCCTTCAACACTTCGCGGCGAGTCTGTGCAGACACCATCGATGAGAGCAAGACGAGAAAAACGACCAATAATGATTTCTTTTTTGACATAAAAAAACACTCATTGAGTTTTCAGAAGCAAAGTTAACAAATAAAAATTGAAAAAGAACAAGTTCTTTTGTTCGGTGCACATTTTATTCGTAACTTTGCAGCATGGAAGTAGGAGGTGCGGCATTCCTGCCGCACAATAGCGTTCGGCAGGAATGCCGAGCCTCCTACTGCAAAGCAACGATATAACATTTAGTTATATAGCAAATAATTATCATCGGCATGCCAGAAGACAAATCACAGATCAAGCAAGGGAAACAAGTTCGTCCAGGCACTCGCGAGCCAGAGCGCTACGATGTGTTGCTCCACAACGACGACTTCACCACCATGGACTTTGTGGTGATGCTCTTGAAGAGTGTGTTCCACAAGAATGATGCTGAGGCCAACAGCATCATGCTCCGCGTGCACAATGAGGGTCAGGGAGTTGCCGGCACCTACACCTACGACATCGCCGCCACGAAGATCAAGAAATCGGTGGCTATGGCCCGTGCCGAAGGTTTTCCGCTTCGCTTGTCGATGCGGCCCGCATGAGACTCAGAAAGAGGCTCAAAGTTCTGCTCAACCAAGTCCATGTTTTTCTGACTCAGCCCACCAGTCCATAGGATCCAATCATTCATCCATTGACAATCCATTAAAAGTAATGAACATATTATTTGACGCTGAAACACAGCGAATACTGCAAAGATCAATAGAAATCAGCAAGTCGTACAACCATGAGTACGTCACTCCAGAGCACCTGCTGTTAGGTCTGCTCGAAAACCCCACATTCTCCTCCACAGTGACCTTGATGGAGGGGTATCCCGACTACATAGAGACGACCATCAAGGACTATCTCGACCAGCAGGAGAAAGTAGATAAACTGCCCGATGAAGGCGAAGAGGAACTGTCGGTTCAGATGGAGATGTTGCTCAACGACTGCATCCACACCTGCCAGAATGCGCACCGCGACTACATCACCCTGCCCATCATCGTCCAGTCGCTGATGAAGCTCGACAACAACTTCGCCGCCAAGACCTTGGTGGAAGATATAGGTGGCGAGTCGGAACGTCCCTACTTCATCGCCAACCTGATGGACGATGCAAGCAATGACGGTCTTTTCGGCGAAAACGACCCAAACGGCATTGCCGGTTCTAAAGTGGACAATCCCTACCTCGCCAACATGAACACATCTCCTTCGCTCACCATCCGTCCGAACTTGGTGGGGCGTGAAGCCGAACTGCAGCGCACCATGCAGGTGTTGTGTCGCTACAGCAAGAACAACCCTCTGCACATTGGTGAGCCAGGCGTTGGCAAGACCGCCCTGGTCTGGGGACTGGTCCGACTGATTGTGGATGGCAAGGTGCCACAACCACTGAAGGATGTGACCGTCTATCAACTCAATATAGGCAGCCTGCTGGCTGGGTCCCAATTCAGAGGCGATATGGAGTCGCGACTGAAGAACACGCTCGACCAGGTGGCCAATGAGCAGAGCATCGTCTATATCGACGACATCCACCTCATCTTCGGTGCCTCGCACCAGAACGATGGCAATCCCAGCGCCTACGATATCATCAAGCCCTACCTCGAAGGCGGTATGCTCAGGGTGATAGGCACCACAACCTATGCTGAATACAAGCGCAATATGGAGCGCAGCAGCGGTTTGCTCCGCCACTTCCAGAAGATCGACATCGACGAACCCAGCCAGGAAGACACATTCCAGATAGCCATGGGGCAGAAAGAGCTGCTGGAGTCGTTTCATCAAGTGACCTACGACGAGGAGACCGTTCGCTATGCTGTGAGCGAGAGCACCCGCCACATCACCGACCGTTTCCAGCCCGACAAGACACTCGACCTGCTCGACGAAGCCGGTGCTATGATCGAGATGCGCGAACAGCCACACGATGCCGCGGTCAGCAAATCCGACATCTCCAATGTGCTGGCGAAAATGACCAAAGTAGAGGCTCTGGCTGAGCACGACAACGATGCCGACCGCCTGGCCAGTCTCTACGGCAACATCACCGCGCAGATCTATGGTCAGGACGAGGCCGTAAGGCTGGTGGTGGAAGCCATCCAGATGGCTAAAGCCGGTCTCAACGACGACGACAAACCCTTGGCGTCACTGCTCTTCGTCGGTCCGACGGGTGTGGGCAAAACAGAAGTCGCCCGTGTGCTGTCGCAGCAGTTGGGCATCGAACTCATTCGCTTCGACATGAGCGAATATGTGGAGAAGCACACCGTCGCCAAACTCATCGGTTCGCCTGCCGGATATGTGGGTTATGAGGACGGTGGCCTGCTGACCGACGCCATCCGAAAGAACCCCAACAGCGTATTGCTGCTCGACGAGATAGAGAAAGCCCACGAGGACATCTACAACATCCTGCTTCAGGTGATGGACTATGCACGCCTGACTGACAACCGCGGCCAGAAAGCAGATTTCCGCAATGTGGTGCTCATCATGACCTCCAATGCCGGCGCACAGTTCGCCTCGCAGGCCAGCGTGGGCTTCACGGGGCATGTGAAGCGCGCCGACGCCATGATCAAGCAAGTGAAGAAGACCTTCAAGCCCGAGTTCCTCAACCGACTGACAGGTGTGGTTTCGTTCAACGATATGGACGAACACATGGCGCAACTCATTCTGAAGAAGAAACTCGGCATCTTGGAGACCAAACTCCAGGGACGCAACATCACGCTCCACGTCAGTGAACAAGCCTTCGCCCACTTGCTGCAGAAAGGTTTCACCAAGGAGTACGGCGCCAGGGAAATCGACCGCGTGATCGCTCGCGAGGTCAAACCCCTGCTGATGAAGGAAATCCTCTTCGGCAAACTGAAAAACGGCGGTCCTGTCACCCTCAACTACACAGAAGACGATGGCATACGAATTGATTGACGACGGTGAGGTGTGGTTTCCCGACCCATTGGTCAACCCACCCGACGATGACGGATTTTTCTGCTATGGCGGCGACCTGAGCGTCGATCGTTTGCTGCTCGCCTACAGCCATGGCATCTTCCCTTGGTACTCCTTCAGGTGGCACAATGAGCCATTGTGGTACTGCCCGATGGATCGTTTCGTCATCTTCCCTCGTGAAATCCATATCTCCCACTCCATGCACACCATGCTCAACAAACATGAGTACAGTGTGAGTTTCAACGCATGTTTCGATCGTGTGATCCGCAACTGCAGCGAGCCACGAATCGACCAGTCTGGCGCATGGCTTGGCGACGACATGATCAAGGCCTACACCGAACTCCACAAACGTGGCTTCGCCCAAAGCGTGGAGGCATGGCATGGCGACGAATTGATCGGTGGACTGTATGGCGTGACACTCGGAAGCTGCTTTTTTGGCGAAAGCATGTTCTCCCTCCAACCCAACGGCAGCAAGATTGCCCTCATCGCACTGGCCACCGCCCTGTCGCAGGACGAAAACAGCTTGATCGACTGCCAGTTCGAGACTGACCATCTCAAGTCGATGGGCGGACGGCATATCAGCTACGAGGAATACATGAGCATACTCCACCAAACCATTCCATAGATAATCCTTTATGACAGGCGGACGCGACACGTCGCGTCCCTACAAATGATCTGACTCAAAAAAACTATTCTGAAAAAATGCAATCCAACACCAAAGCGCTGCTGCAAGCATCAGTAGCAGTATTGAGCTGGGCCACTGTAGCCACAGCCTTCAAGATGGCCCAACGAGGCCTCACCTTTTTCGGTCTGACCTTTGTGGCAACCCTGACCGCTGTCGCACTCTTCGCACTCTATGTGACGGTGGAACGCAACTGGCGCACCATCCGCAAGTTCAGGGCTCATCAATGGAGTTATTTCGCCATTCTCGGCTTGATCAATCCCACCGGCTATTATCTGGTGCTGATGAAGTCGTACAAACTGCTGCCAGCCCAAGTGGCACAGCCCGTCAACTACATCTGGCCAGTGGCCCTGGTGTTCCTGCTGGCGATGTTCCTGAACATCAAGATCGAGAAACGCAAGTATATCGGCATGCTGGTGTCGCTCATCGGCGTCATCGTCATCTCCGTAGGCGCTTCCAATGCAGGCATCAGCGACTACAGCGACTTTGGCATGGGGCTGTTCCTGGCCATCTTCTCAGCAGTGTTGTGGGCAGTCTATTGGATGGTCAACAACCAGAGCAGCAGCCAGTACAGCAGTAGTGTGCAGTTCTTTATGGGTTTCATGTTCGGAGCCATCTATCAGTTGATGATAGCCTTTGTGCTCGAGGTCCCCATCTTCAAGGAAGGAGTGAGCCAAGAGGTGCTTCGCGAAGGTGTGCTTTGGGGCATCTACGCCGGTCTGTTTGAGATGGGTATCCCCTTCATCTGTTTCGGACTGGCGCTGAAGAACACGACCAATCCCGCACTGGTCAACCAGTTGTGCTATCTCGGTCCGTTCCTCTCTCTCTTCTTCATCGCCAACATTGTGGGTGAGCGCATCCTCCCAGCCACCTATATCGGCCTGGGACTGATCGTTGCCGGCATCATCTACAACCAATACTTCACTCACTTGCGCCTGCACTGGCATTTCCGCCACAACCCACGTCGGCGTCGCAAATTCTCTACTGCGAAGTAGG
>CAMOWU010000126.1 GCA_946628545.1 uncultured Bacteroides sp.
TTTTTCTTGCTGTCAACATAATCAATCCTCCTTAAGTTTTATTTTAGTTGTTAATTATTATCGGTTTTGCTATTGAACGTCTTTGTTTGCTTTCCGGATGGCTTTCCTGGGACCTTTGCCCTGTGCTTAGCCTCCGTCGCTCTCATCGGCGTTCACTTATTATTTCGCAAATCCGGTGCCAAACCTGATTTCGGGTCAAACAACTAAAAAATGTCTATTTTTGCATGACAAAACTTCCAAATCGACTGTCATTCTGGCATTTCACGCCTCAAATCCTTCTTTCATAGCTTTACGAGTAGGAGGTGCGGCATTCCTGCCGCACAATAGATTTCGCTAAGTAAGCCTAAAAATGGTGTTCGTCAAGAATGCCTTATGATCATGTTCGTCAGGAATGCCTTATGATAGTGTTCGGCAGGAATGCCGAACCTCCTAAATTGTATGAGTGTTTCGTCGGAGACCTGAGGACCTTTCAGTGCCTCCCGTATGAAGTTGATCCGTTCCTCTTTTTCCTGCGTGATTTGGGGTTGGATGCTTAGCAGCGAGTCGAGGGTTTTGTACAATCGGCCTTTGTCGGGAAAGGTGGAATAAGAGGAAATGCTGAATAGAAGTCCACAGAGGATGAGGTGGATGCGGATTGATAATCTTGCCATAATCGTGTCATTCATAGATATATGTTAGGTTGATATCTGATGCTATTCAATGTCGAGTTGATGAAGCGACATCACATACTGGTGCAACTGCCGGTAGAACTTGTGTCGGTCGAGCGTTTGGGCATTACCGATGATGATGAGTTTCATTCTTGCCCGCGTGATGGCCACGTTCATGCGCCGGAGGTCGGAGAGGAAACCGATGTCGCCGCGGTCGTTGGAACGGACAAGGCTGATGAGGATGATGTCGCGCTCCTGACCCTGAAACCCATCGATGGAATCTACGCTGATCCGCCGGCGTAGCGGTCGTAGCACAGCATCGTGCTTGATGAGCGAGCGCAGATACTGTGTCTGCGCCTTATAAGGGCTGATGACACCCACATCCATGTGCTCGCTGATGAAGTGTTCCTTGCCGATCTTCTGAAGGTAGTTCTTCAGGACAGTAAGCGTCAGATGGGCTTCGGCCTTGTTGATCTTGGAATGGGAATTTCCCAGGACTTCTTCCCTGAAATCCGAGGATACAGAGTCGTCCGAGTATTCTGGGGCTTCTGATGATTCCGAGGATTCTGGGTTTTCAGAGGATTCTGTTTTTTCCAAAAAATCTTTGGTTTCCTGATTCTCCGTTTTTTGTTCATAGTCCGCAGTGTCGATCCATTCCATGGGAATATCGTAGTCGAGGATGCCACGTTGCTTCACACTGGGTGCGCTGGTGACTTGTCCTTGGTAGAACCAGTCTGATGAGAATCGCATGATGGCGTCGTTCATGCGGTATTGCACCTTGAGCAGTGTGACGCATTCTGGTACGTTCTTCACGATACGTTCCATCAGCGTCTCAGCCAGTCCCTGGCGTTCTGCCTCAAAGCACTTGATGGTGGGTGGCAGCTGATGGTGGTCGCCGGCAAGCACGATGCGGTTGGCGCGGCGCAAGGCAATCCACGACGCGGCTTCCAGTGCCTGGGCAGCCTCGTCGATGAAGAGGGTGGAGAACTTATGGCCTACCAGAACTTTGTTGGCTGAACCAACCAAGGTGCAGGCTACCACCCGAGCCTCGTTGAAGAGGCTGGATGTGATGCGCATTTCCAAGTCGGTGGCGCGGTCGCGGAGCCGCGACAATTTCTCGTGGGTGGAGTCTCCTTTTTTCTTCTGCTCCCTGATCTGGCGCATGGCCTGTCGGATGCTCCACAGGGTGGGGTAGTCTGGATGGCTCTCGAATCGGCGTTCGTAGGTGAAGGACAACATCTTGTCGTTCACACGGGAGGGATTGCCGATGCGGAGCACGTTGACACCATGATCAACCAGTTTCTCGCTGATCCAATCCACTGCCATGTTGCTCTGGGCACACACCAGCACTTGCGTCTCGCGGTGGAGGGTCTCGTAGATGGCTTCCACGAGGGTGGTGGTCTTGCCTGTGCCTGGAGGCCCGTGGACAATAGACACATCCTTGGCCAGCAACACCTCATTCACGGCTTGCTCCTGTGTGGGGTTGAGCCAGGGGAAGGTCAAGGGCTGGAACACATATTTCTCAGGCTTGCGCACGCCTGCGAAGATGTCGCGAAGTTCGGCCAGACGGTTGTTCTTGGCATTGATGGCATCGTCCAAGGCATGGAACATGGTGCGGTAGCTCGTTTCGTCGAAATAGAGCTGGATACCCAGTCCCTCACTGTTCTGCACGTCAATCAAGGCCTGGCTGCCTGGGAGCACCACCACCATCCGACGGGTGTCTTCCACGCGGCTCACCGTGCAGCGGTGGCTGAGGTAGTGGCTCTTGCCATCCTCGCCCACTCGGAAAAAGCAGACAGGCTTGCCGTATTCAAAGAGGCAAGTGTCGTCGTCCTCGTCGTAGGCGCCGTTCTCTATCTCCACCACCAATTGGTTGAGAGAGTTGTAGTAGCTGCGTCCACTGTGGATGGGATACCAGCACAGGCCACGGCGAATGCGGGCGGGAAGGCCCATACGTTCGGATTGCTCCTTGTATTCGGCCTTCTCGGCTTCGTATTCCTGCTGCAACAGCGCGCGGTGTCGGATGAGGGGTAATATCGATTGGTTGGTGCTCAATGCTCTAATGCTCTACTGACTTAAGTTTCGGAAGTGCGCCCCGAAGGAGCACTTTCCATTTATTATGCTGCCCTTTCAGGGCACTTTTTGTTGGTCTTATATATACCCAGGGCGTTGCCCTGGGCTGATAGATATTGGCCTTTCAGGCCGGTTTCCTAACTTGCGCGAATTTGAGTAACTGATTGTTACGGACAAACTTTTTGTGGACTATAAAGTCATGTGTGAATCCGATTAGTCCACTGGTGGCACATCGCAGATGGCGTCGAGCATCAAGGGCATCGATGTGTGGTTGCCTTTGTCTTGGAGTTTCAATGCCTGATAGTCGCGCTTAAAGTCGGTGATGAAGTCGTTGTGTCCATTTCCTTTTTGTTGGCTCAGCTCATGGCCCCGCCGGTAATTGCTGAAGGCTTCCTGGATGCGCTCCTGGGCGTAAAGGCAATGGCCAAGGTTGAGCAGGTCGTTGTAGTTGCGACGCTCTTCGGGCAACTTCTGCAGGTATTCCTCGGCTTTGGCATAGTCGCCTTGCATAATCAGACACCAACTGATGGATCGGATGGTGTTGAGGTTGGACTCGTCGATATAAGCGGCCTTGAAAAGCAAGGGAAGGGCTTCTGCGTATTGCTCCAGGCAGATATGGCAGCGGGCCTTGCGCATGATGTACTTCACATTCTCAGGATCGATTGCCAACAAGCGGTCGTAGCACTGGGCGGCAGTGTCGAATGAACCTATGGCAAACGACATCTGGGCGTAGTGAGTCAGTGTCCAAACGGAGTCTGGACGTAGCCGGTTGGCCATTTCGTAGTAATGGCTTGCCATGGGGTCCATCAATTTGTGGCAACAGAAAGCGAGTTTCTGAATCAAGTCGATGTCGTCCTCACGTTCTTTGGGATCAAGGAAGAGGTAGATGTCGCGAGCGGCTTCATATTGCTCTTTCTTCATCATTTGGTCTCCGAGCGCCAACAAGGAGTCGGTGTGCCGCAGCAATTCTGCAAAGATGCCGAAGCGCAAGGGCGAGAAGCACTTGATGTCGTGGAAGGGGTTCCAAGGGCATTTGTAACCAGTGAAGACGTTGAAGAAACGAAACAGGTCGTGGATGTAGGCGCGACTGAGGTCGGAAGGCTTGATTTTGGGCATCTTGCTGTCTTCGAGCAACTGGTTCATCTCATCCTGGTCCAGGTTCATGCCCAACTGCTGCGCCATCAGGTCCTGGGAATTGTCGGGGAGGGTTTCGAGGATGAAACAGAAAGAATACTTGTCGCTGTCGCACAGGACGGGTGATTGCAGGAACAGGGACAGCACCTTGGGCAGTTGTGTGTTGGTGGCCAGTTTGGAGTGCACCACCGCCGGATGTTCCATCGAGAAAGGCGTGAACCAGTGGGCGATGTCGCTGAAGAAAGGGGTGTTCTTCAGGTGTGAGAAGGTGTTGAGATAGACATCGGCTCCATCCATCTGCATCTGGGCCATCTGGGTGAGTTGCTCGCGGAGTTTGTTGTCGTTCTCGTCGCGTTGCTTCTTCTCCTCCCAGTCCAGTTTCTCGTCTTGCCCCATGAGCATGTCGTCGATTTCCTCGAAACCTATTGGGGTGCGGCGGAAACGATGGCTCTTGAGTATATTGGGGATAATCTCATTGCGCATGCGGTCGTTCACCTTCTCGGTGTCGAGGCTGTTCTGGAGTTGTGTCAATACCTCATACGCATTGGTCACAAACTCAGGATTCTCGCAGTAAAGAGACAGGCGGGAGGTAATCTCCGCATAGTCGGACAGACGGTTGTCGTGGCGTATGAGTGCGAGTAGCAAACCGACAAGAGCCCGTTGGCAGACAACGGTGTTGCTGCTGAGGTAGGCGTCGAAAAGGAACATGATCTTTCGCTCGTCGAACAATTCGATGACCGACAAGCTCACGGCACTGACGACCAGTACCTTGTCGTCGGCCTCTATCTTGTCGCTGTAGAGCAACTCTGCGGCTTGCTCCGACTCAGCTTTGCTCCAAGGACCGCTTGTCCAAAGCAAGGTGAACAGGTTGGAGAGGTGTTGGTCGTGATCACGAAGGGCGTCGTCGCGCTGGTTGTCGGTCACAAAACCGCGTGTTTTCTGCTCAAAGAAGTTCTCCAATGCGATGAGCATGTTGTTGAGCGTCACCGAAGGGTTAAGGTTGGTGAACTTGTTTTTGTATAACTCATATTTAGGATTGTTCAGCCGGAGCTGACGAATGATGCGGTCGTTGAGTCGGTAGGCTTGTTGCAACACCTGCGTGTAGAGGGTCTTGTTCATCGGGTCGTTCTGGCCCCGACGTATATATTCGAGCATCATCGAGTAAGTGTGTGTCAGCTCGTTGAAAGATTGGGTGAGTTCCCAGTTGTTGAGGCCATTGAGTTTGATGCTCATCTCGTCAAGGGCTTCAAGTAGTTGGTGTTCAGATATTAGTAGTGTGGTATGCATGTGTTTTTGTTGATCTATGGATTCCAGGTTTTCCTATTGCTGTCTGGGTTTCCTGTATCGTCGTTTTTATATGGATTGCTTTATTTCGTTTTGCTGACGAAGGTGCTGTCTATCAAGGTGGTGTCTGTTTTCTTGGCAGGCAGCAGTTTTCTTCCGATGGCCCATGTGCGGGCGGCGGTCAGGGAGCTGTCGTTGGGAAGTGTGGCATAACTGAAGGGGCGTAGGGTCAGCGTGGTGTCGGTCTCGATGTCGGTGATGGGCAAAGCGGAAAGGAGGGAATGGCCACTACCGCTTGCTATGCGGGCGTTGATGGTATCTACAGCTTGGTTATAGGCCTTCACCAGCTGTTTCAGGTCGTTGGGACGTTGTTCCAAAGTCGAACGATGTGCCACCAGGAGCGACAGGTCCTTGCAGAAACGGTCGCTTGGGCTCACCAGACGGGCACCGCGCTGCTGTGCCAGACTGGAATAAGGTTCGGGAAGCAGGGCACCGTCGTACTGGTTCTGCACCAGCATGCTCATGCGCAGGTCGAAGTCGTTGATCTGGGGTTTGTTCACTTCTTCGGAGCCAAGTTTCACGCTGCGGGATATGTTGTCGAGAAGCATGTCGCACACCGAATGGCGCGTGATGGCGATGATCTTCTCTTTGATGCTTTCTACGTTGATGATGCGTGCCTGTCGGGAAGTGAGGAGATAGAGGCGCAGAGGTGTGGTCAATAGTCCGCGCACACTGTCGTTCTCGGCATTCCATAGCTGTGCCTTCACGATGTCGCTCATGGCGCAGTCCAGATGGTGGCGGAGGAAAGATGTGTCGCAGTTCATGGCACAACTGTAAGAGATGAGATGGATGTTAAGACCTAAAGTGTCGAAGATGCCTGTCTCTTCAGCGATGTAGAAGGGCAGGCAGTCGAGCGTCGGAAGGACGCCTACACGAAGACTGAGGCTGTCTATGCTGTCGTTGACAACCTCACGTTTTTGATTGCAGCCAGTCTGACCCAACAACAATAAAAGAGGCAAGAAGGCGGCAAAAAGGATTTTTTTCATCTTTTATTACTATCAATGACGGGGATGCGCCTGAAATAGAGGCGCACCCCCGCTCTATTTGTCAGGAGCCCAAGGCTCGAAAAGCTTCTTTTTTAGCCTTGAACAGCTGCGATACCTGGGAGCACCTTGCCTTCGATGGCCTCAAGAAGGGCACCACCACCAGTGGAGATGTAGCTCACCTTGTCGGCAAGACCGAACTTGTTGACACAAGCCACAGAGTCGCCACCACCGATCAGTGAGAAAGCACCCTCGGCTGTTGCCTTGGCCACAGCCTCGCCTATTGCGCGTGAACCGGCTGTGAACTCCTCGCACTCGAAGCAACCTGCAGGACCGTTCCAAAGAATGGTCTTGGCGCCTTCGATAGCCTTGGTGAACTTGTCGCGGCTGATAGGACCAATGTCGAGACCGTCCCAACCTTCCTCAATGGCGTTGGAGGGGAAAGTCTTGATTTTGGCACCTGGCTTCACTGAGAATGTAGAGAAGTCGTAGCCTGTGCAGCATACGCTGTCCTCACCGAGAACGAGTTCCACACCGTTCTCCTTGGCCATCTTCTCAACACCGAGAGCCACGTCGAGCTTGTCGAGCTCTACGATAGAGTTACCGATCTCACCGCCATGAGCCTTCATGAAAGTGTAGGTCATACCACCACAGAGAATCAGTTTGTCAACCTTGCCCAGGAGGTTCTCGATGATACCGATCTTGGTGGATACCTTAGAACCACCCATGATGGCTACGAATGGACGCTTGATGTTGTTGAGCACATTGTCAACGGCCTTCACCTCTTTCTCCATCAGCAGACCCAGCATCACGTTCTCCTTGTCGAAGTAGTCGGCGATGACGGCTGTGGAAGCGTGCTTGCGGTGAGCGGTACCAAAGGCATCCATCACCCAGCAGTCAGCATAAGAGGCCAATTTCTTGGCGAACTCTTTCTGGCTGGCCTTCATGGCCTTCTTGGCCTCTTCGTACTCAGGAGTGCCTTTCTCTACGCCAACGGGCTTGCCTTCCTCCTCGGGATAGTAGCGGAGGTTCTCCAGCAACAGTACCTCGCCTGGCTTCAGAGCGGCTGCCTGTGCATCAGCTTTCTGGCAGTCGTCGGCGAACTGAACGGGTACACCAAGAGCTTCGCTCACGGCTGGAACAATCTGCTTCAGGGAAAGCTCGGGTTTCACCTTGCCTTTGGGTTTGCCCATGTGCGACATGATGATGAGTGAACCGCCTTTCTCAAGGATCAGTTTGAGAGTGGGGACTGCACCGCGGATACGGGTGTCGTCAGTAATCACACCATTCTGGATGGGCACGTTGAAATCCACACGAACGATTGCCTTTTTGCCGGCAAAGTTGTAATCGTTGATATTCATAACTTCTTTCTGTTTTTTGAATGATTTGTTATATGTTTGAAAAATATGACTTGAAATGAAAAAAATGCCTGTCGGCTACAACTAACGTCTTTTCCACCAACAATCTGGTTTTACACCAACAATCTGGCAGATGATCGTTAAAAAAGCCTTGGCGGACATTCTTTCTGCAAATTTACTCCTTTTCTGACCAAATAACAAAATGTAGTACATTAAATAATCATAAAATCTTCTTGCACACACTGCTGATACCACATTTTGCACACTTGGGATTGCGAGCCGTGCACACATATCTGCCATGGAGCAACAACCAATGGTGGGCCTTGGGAATCACTTCAGCGGGGAAGTGCTTGGCCAGTTCAAGCTCCACGCTGTAGGGGGTGGTCTGACGTCGGGAAGCCAAGCCTATGCGGTGGCTCACACGGAAGATATGTGTATCGACAGCCATGGCGGCCTTGCCGAAAGCCACAGCCTGAACCACATTGGCTGTCTTCCTTCCCACTCCAGGCAGACGCAGCAGCAGGTCCATATCTGAAGGCACCTCGCCACCATATTCCTCGGCGATGATCTTGGCAGTGGCGCACAGGTGCTCTGCCTTGCTGTTGGGATAGCTCACGGAGTGGATATACTCCTGCAGTTCATCCACTGTGGCTCCTGCCATCGCCTCAGCGGTGGGGTAGGCCTCAAACAGTGCCGGAGTCACCATATTCACCCGTTTGTCTGTGCACTGCGCAGACAGGATCACCGCCACCAGCAACTGGAATGTGTTCTCGTATTTCAGTTCCGTTTCCACATCCGGCATCTCCCGGCTGAAGTAGTCAATCAGATAGTCATAAAGTTGTTTCTTGCGCATAGAGATTGATTGTTTTAGGATTTTCTAGGTTTTTCTAGGTTTTCCTAGGTTTTTCCTAGGTTTTCCTAGGGCTTCCTAGGGCTTCCTAGGAGTTTCTAGGATTCCTTGTATTCCTAGTAAATGCTCTAGTTGTTTTATTCTTTGCTTTAATGTTGTGTTTTCTGCTTTCAGAAACTGATTCTCAGTTTCCAGAGCTTTCAATTTTGCATCCTGTTGTTTTCGATAGCCTGTTCGGGCAGCATACATGCGCTCCTTGAAACCTCCTTTTTCAACAAAACGTTTCTCTAAACCTTCAATATAAGCACACATCATCTTATCAGTCTGATGGCATAGAGTAAGAGCTAAATTGCACATCTCTTCAGCAGTCATCTTCACAATATACGGCGCATAATCATTGTAGTCGTTATGAGAATGACAGAATGCTCGCAGTCGTTTTTGGCGTTCATTACTTTGTTCCCAAAGGGCCAGATGGTGGGTGTTGATAAAATCCATGTAGTCTGCACGCAGTTCTTGCAAACTGCTACGTGCTACATTGAGAAGTTTGATCTCCATTTCAGAACTGGTCTGGCCATCTTCACTTCCTTCCACGATGTTCTGCTTACCACTGCGAGCCGCCTGTACCATCTGGTCAACGGTGCGGTCACCGTGGGGAGGCAGAAACCTTTTGCAGAACTCCACTGTCAGTTGGTAAAGGGTATCGCTTTTGCGATAGAAGTAAAGATCCTTCCAAATTACCGTTTTCTTCAGCACTTTGAACTGATTGTCGTTGTCCATGGGAATCGCATTTAATGTAAT
>CAMOWU010000127.1 GCA_946628545.1 uncultured Bacteroides sp.
AAGAGCAGCGCAAACAACAAAACAAATAATGGAATTGGGTATTCAGAAGTTACTTTCCCTTTAACTCCCCCTTTAACTCCCCCTTTAACTTCCCTTTTAACTTCCCCTTTAACTTCCCTTTTAACTCCCCCTTTAACTTCCACTTTAACTCCCATTTTAACTTCCACTTTAACTCCCATTTTAACTCCCATTTAAGCATAATGAGAAGAATCATCTTATCAGCACTGATCCTTATGGCCTCACATATCACCACTGAAGCACAGACCACCGAAGGCAAACCCATCCTCAGGCAGACACCAAAGATTGAGAACCGAAGGCTCTCGCCCGAAGCCCTCTGGGCCATGGGACGCATCGGCAGTTCATCCGTTTCGCCCGACAACAAGCAAGTGGCCTACAACGTCAGTTACTACAGTGTGGAGCAGAACAAGAGCCATGCCGTGATCTACACCATCGGCACCGACGGACAGGGCGAACGGCTGCTGACCACCAGCAATGGCAGTGAGTCGGCTCCCCAGTACCTCAACGACGGACGCATCGCCTACCTCGCCGCCGACAAGGACGGCACCACGCAGATCTGGGCCATGAACGCCGACGGCACCAACCGTGTATGCCTCTCCAATCTCAGCAGGGATGCAGAGGACTACCTCTTCTCGCCCGACGGGAAGAAAGTGCTGGTGATTCATTCCAATCCCTATACCGGCTCCATCGAGGCCAAGCCCTCCGACCTGCCCAAGACCAGTGGCTACGTGGTCAACGAACTGATGTACCGTCATTGGGACGAATGGGTGCAGTCCGTGCCTCAACCGTATATCTATAATGTTGAAAACGGTAAAGTCACGGGTGCAGGCGTGGCAGTGCTGGGCAACGAGCCTTTCGAGTGCCCGATGAAGCCCTTCGGCGGCATGGAGCAACTCTGCTGGAGTCCAGATGGCAAGTATGTGGCTTACACCTGCCGCAAAAAGACCGGCCGCGAATACGCCGTCTCCACCGACTCCGACATCTTCCTCTACAACACAGAGACAGGTGAGACCACCAACCTCTGCAAACCCGCTGACTACAAGACACCCGCCTACGACTACACACGCTCACTCCAGCATCAAGCCGCCAACGAAGCGCTGAAGCAAGGCAAAGACTACAACCTGGGCTACGACACCAACCCATCGTTCTCGCCCGACGGCAAGTATGTGGCATGGCAAAGCATGGAGCGCGATGGCTATGAGAGCGACCGCAACCGCCTCTGCGTCTATGAACTCAAGACCGGCAACAAAACTTACGTGACCGAGCAGTTCGACAGCAACGTCGATGCCTTCACTTGGGCTGCAGACAGCAAGACCCTCTACTTTGTAGGCACATGGCATGGCACTACCCACGTCTATGCCACCAACCTCAAGGGCAAGGTCAACAAGATCACAGATGGACAATACGACTATACCAGCGTGGCGCTCTGTGGCAAACAACTGCTCTGTGGACGCCAGTCCATGGCAGAAGCCACTGAACTCTATCTCGTCAACCCCAAAAGCATGGCTGTCAGCCAGTTGACCCATGAGAACCAGTATTTCCGCGACAACATCGACTGGGGTGAGGTCAAGGAGCGTTGGTGCAAGTCGGTCGATGGCAAGGATATCCTCTCATGGATGATTCTTCCACCAAACTTCGACCCCACCAAGAAATATCCCACCCTGCTCTTCTGCGAAGGCGGTCCACAGAGTCCTGTGAGCCAATTCTGGAGCTACCGATGGAACATGCAGATCATGGCTGCCAACGGCTACATCGTCGTAGCGCCCAACCGCCGTGGCTTGCCAGGTTTCGGCCAGGAGTGGTTGGAGGAGATCTCCACCAACTACACCGCTCGTTGTATGGACGACTATAAGAGTGCCATCGACGATGCCTGCACCCTCCCCTACGTCGATAAAGACCGTCTGGGCTGCGTAGGTGCCAGCTTCGGTGGCTTCAGCGTCTATTGGTTGGCAGGCAACCACGACCACCGCTTCAAGGCTTTCATCGCCCACGATGGCATCTACAACCTTGAAGCCCAATACACAGAGACAGAAGAGGCTTGGTTCACCAACTGGGACCTCGGAGGCGCACCTTGGCTCAAGGACGACGCCACCATACAACGCACCTTCCAGAACTCTCCCCACCACTTCATCGACAAGTGGGACACTCCCATCCTCTGCATCCACGGTGAGAAAGACTACCGCATCGTAGCCTCTCAGGCCATGTCGGCTTTCAATGCGGCACGTTATCGCGGTGTGCCTGCCCAGTTGCTCATCTTCCCCGACGAGAACCACTGGGTGCTCAAACCCCAGAACGGCATCCTCTGGCAGCGCACCTTCTTCTCCTGGCTCGACAAATGGCTGAAATAGAAATCTAGAAAATCTAGAAAATCTAGAGAATCTAGAAAAATCCAGCAATCAAAATAACACACAAGATATGACACAAGCAATCCAAAAGACGCTGCGCGACTCCGCAGCCATGCGCTGGACAGCCCTCCTGCTGCTGGCGCTCGCGATGTTCTGTTCCTACATCTTCATGGACATCCTCTCACCCATCAAGGACCTGATGCTCTCCGAGCGCGGTTGGGACTCCACAGCCTTCGGCACCATGCAGGGTAGTGAGGTGTTCCTCAATGTCTTCGCCTTCTTCCTCATCTTCGCCGGCATCATCCTCGACAAGATGGGCGTTCGCTTCACGATGGTGTTCTCTGGTGCCGTGATGCTCATTGGCGCCATCATCAAATGGTACGCCATCAGCGACGCTTTTTCAGGCAGCGGCCTGGAGCAGTGGTTCACCAACAACCTCAACTACATTCCCCTCTTCGACGAACTGGGTGTCAGTCCCTTCTATGAGGGCATGCCAGCATCCGCCAAGTTCGCTGCTTGCGGTTTCATGATTTTCGGTTGTGGTTGTGAGATGGCAGGTATCACGGTGAGCCGTGGTATCGTGAAGTGGTTCAAGGGTCGTGAGATGGCACTTGCCATGGGTTCGGAGATGGCGCTCGCCCGTCTGGGTGTGGCCACCTGCATGATTTTCTCGCCTTTCTTCGCCCGTCTGGGTGGACAGGTGAGTGTGAGTCGTTCAGTTGCCTTCGGTGTGGTGCTGATGTGCATCGCCATGATCATGGCCATCGTCTATTTCTTCATGGACAAGAAGCTCGACGAACAGACTGGTGAAGCAGAGGAGAAAGACGACCCGTTCAAGGTGAGCGACATCGGCAAGATCCTCAGCGACAGCGGATTCTGGCTTGTAGCCCTGTTGTGCGTACTCTATTATTCCGCCATTTTCCCCTTCCAGAAGTACGCCGTGAACATGTTGCAGTGCAACCTCACCCTCCAGGCTCCTGACGCAGACTCCTTCTGGGCAGGCTCCACGGTGACTATCGTTCAGTATGTCATCATGCTCGTAGTGGCAGCAGCAGGTTTCGCCAGCAACTTCCAAAAGAAGAGCGGCGCCAAGTACGGTTTGCTTTGCCTTTCTATCCTCGCCCTTATCACCTATTGCTATATGGGTTATATGCGCCAGTCGGCAGAGTCCATCTTCGCAGTCTTCCCCTTGCTTGCAGTGCTCATCACTCCTATCCTCGGCAGTTATGTCGATCACAAAGGCAAGGCAGCCTCGATGCTCGTACTGGGTTCGCTGCTGCTTATCGGATGCCACCTGACCTTTGCCTTTGTACTTCCATTGTTCAAAGCCAATGCCGTAGGTGGAGTCATCGTCGCCTACGCCACTATTCTGGTGCTCGGATCATCGTTCTCTCTCGTGCCAGCCTCTTTGTGGCCCAGCGTACCCAAACTGGTTGACGCCAAGGTGATTGGATCCGCCTACGCACTCATCTTCTGGATTCAGAACATCGGTCTGTGGCTTTTCCCTCTCCTCATCGGCAAGGTACTCGACAAGACCAACCCCGACATCGTCAGCGGCCTGGCCAATGGCACCATCACCGCAGAGCAAGCAGCCGTGAGCTACGACTACACCGCACCCCTTGTCATGCTCGCCTGCCTTGGCGTCGCAGCCCTGATCCTCGGCCTTGTCCTCAAGGTGGTCGATAAGAAGCGCGGCCTCGGCCTCGAAGAGCCCAACATCAAATAAGAAATCTAGAGAATCAATCCCTTTGAAAATCAATCAAAAAAAAACAATCATAACTATGTTTCAGGGACAACCAAAAGGTCTATGGACCTTGGCATTAGCCAACACAGGCGAGCGTTTCGGCTACTACACCATGCTCGCTGTCTTCATTCTCTTCCTGCAAGAGAACTTCAGCTGGAGCAGTGGCCAGGCAGGTCTGGTCTATTCCAGCTTCCTCATGTGTGTTTATTTCCTTCCGCTCTTCGGTGGTATGGCCGCTGACAAATGGGGCTACAGCAAGATGGTAACCATCGGTATCTTCATCATGTTCATCGGCTACCTGCTGCTTTCCATCCCTATGGGTTCCAACACTGTGGCTATTGCAGCCATGGCAGCAGCCCTACTTCTCGTCAGCCTCGGCACCGGTTTGTTCAAGGGCAACCTTCAAGTGATGGTAGGCGACCTCTACAATGCAGCTGAATACTCCGACAAACGCGACTCAGGTTTCTCCCTCTTCTACATGCTCATCAATGTAGGCGCACTTTTCGCTCCTACCGCAGCAGTGAAGATTATGGAGTGGGGTCAGAGCTCATTGGGCTTCAGCAAGGCCGACTCCTACCACCTGGCTTTTGCCGTGGCATGTGTGTCGCTGATTGTCAGCATCCTCATCTACTACCTTGGCAAATCCACTTTCCGCCAGGTGCTGACGCCTGCCAAGTCTGCCAAGGCACAGCAGACCGAATCCGTTGAGGAGATCTCTGCCGCCGAGACCAAGGAACGCATCATCTGCCTCGTACTGGTTTATCTCGTGGTCATCTTCTTCTGGATGGCCTTCCACCAGAACGGCGCCACACTGACCTACTTCGCCCGCGACTATGTAGCCACTACTGCTACAGGTGTCACTGCCATGGAGTTCAACGTGACCAACCTCTTGATGTGCATCCTCATCGTTTATGGACTCTTTGGTGTATTTGGCAAAGGCAGCAGCAAGGGAAAAATGATCTGGGGTGTGGTCATCGCCGCAGCCGCCGCTTTCCTCGGCTACCAGTACATGCACACAGAGACAGTGAACGTAGAGGCTCCTCTCTTCCAGCAGTTCAATCCCTGCTTCGTGGTGGCACTCACTCCTGTGAGCATCGCCCTCTTCGGTTGGCTTGCCAGCAAGGGCAAAGAACCCAAGGCACCCGTGAAGATTGGTTTGGGTATGCTCGTAGCTGCTGTGGCTTATCTGCTGATGACCGTCAGCTCCATCGGACTGCCCGCACCCGATGCCGAGCATCCTCAGCACCTGGCCGATGTCAGTCCCAACATTCTGGTGAGCACTTATCTCATCCTCACCTTTGCTGAGTTGTTGCTCTCTCCCATCGGTATCTCATTCGTCACCAAGGTGGCTCCTCCAAAGTATCGCGGTATGATGATGGGCGGTTGGTTTGTTGCCACAGCCATTGGCAACTTCCTCGTGAGCATCCCCACCCTGCTCTGGGGCAAAGACCTGACCATCGTATGGGGTGTTCTGATGGCTATCTGCCTCCTCGCCGCCCTGTTCATCTTCTCGATCATCAAGAAGCTCAACAAAGTGGCCTAAGACCTCAACCTACATAAAGAACTCCGGTGGACAACGTAGTGACGGTTTGTCCACCGGAGTTTTTTTAATCAGTTCGTTACTGCCTTTTGTTGGCAAACATAAAAAAACATATAATTACATTCCAAACAACTCCATTTACTTTCTCATCTCATCAAAAAATCGTAACTTTGCGCAAAATTAAGACTTATGCATAGGAAAAAGTACTTGAACTGACCATGTAAAGAAAATAGAACAAACATCAAATCAAGCAACAAACCAAACAATGGAAGAATTTATTGTGAACCTGACAGGAGGGGCGCTCGACCACCTGAACTACATGTGGATCATCGTTTTCATGGCCATCGAGAGCAGTTTTATTCCCTTTCCCTCCGAGGTAGTGATGATACCCGCCGCCTATATCGCAGCTGAACGAGGCGAGATGAACATCCCCATGATTGTGCTCTGCGGCACCATCGGTGCGCTCATAGGAGCCCTCATCAACTACGTCCTCTCCTACTTCCTCGGACGACCTATCGTCTATGCCTTCGCCAACAGCCGTTTCGGCCACATGTGTCTCATCGACGCAAAAAAAGTGGAGAAGGCAGAACAGTATTTCGACCGTCATGGCGCCATTTCCACTCTGATTGGCCGCATGATTCCCGCCATCCGACAACTCATCTCCATCCCCGCAGGTCTGGCCAAGATGAACCTACTGAGCTTCATGCTCTACACTTGTCTTGGAGCTGCCATCTGGAACGTTATCCTTGTGGGCATCGGCTGGGTTTGCCACACACAGGTCAGCGAGCAGCAACTCATCGCCACCATCTCGCACTACAGCCACATCATTGGCATCGCCGCCATCATCATCGTGGTGCTGATCATCGCTTTCCTCATTTACCAAGGCCTCAAGACCGAAAAGAAAGAAGAAAACTAGAATATCTAGAATATCTAGAAAATCTAGAATATCTAGAGCATCTATCCCAATATCGAAAAAAAAATAAAAACTTCAAAGATATGTTTGAAAACCTAAGCGAAAGACTTGAACGCTCTTTCAAGATACTCAAAGGTGAAGGCCAGATCACCGAAATCAATGTGGCCGAGACCCTCAAGGACGTGCGCAAGGCACTGATTGAGGCCGACGTGAACTACCGCACCGCCAAGGACTTCATCGACACCGTGAAACAGAAGGCCCTGGGTCAGAACGTGCTGACAGCCGTGAAGCCCAGCCAGTTGATGGTGAAGATCGTGCACGACGAACTGGCAGAACTGATGGGTGGCCAGGCCACAGGACTCAACCTCAAGGGTCATCCCGCCATCATCCTCATGTCGGGTCTGCAGGGTTCTGGTAAGACCACATTCAGTGGTAAGCTGGCCAACCTGCTGAAGAACAAGCAAGGCAAGAAACCCATGCTGGTGGCTTGCGACGTCTATCGTCCCGCCGCTATCGAGCAGTTGAAGGTTGTAGGTGAATCAGTCGGAGTGACCGTCTATTCCGAGGACAACGTGAAAGACCCCGTGGGCATCGCCCAGCGCGCCATTGCCGAGGCCAGAAGCAAAGGTTTCGACGTGGTGATTGTCGATACTGCCGGTCGTCTGGCTGTGGATGAGCAGATGATGCAGGAAATCGCCAACATCAAACACGCCATCAATCCCGACGAGACCCTCTTTGTGGTGGATGCCATGACAGGTCAGGACGCCGTGAACACCGCCAAGGAGTTCAACGAGCGACTGGACTTCGACGGTGTGGTACTGACCAAACTCGACGGTGACACTCGTGGTGGTGCCGCCATTTCCATTCGCTCAGTGGTGACCAAACCCATCAAGTTTGTGGGTACAGGTGAGAAGATGGATGCACTCGACGTCTTCCATCCCGAACGTATGGCTGACCGTATCCTCGGCATGGGCGACATCGTCTCTCTCGTGGAACGTGCGCAGCAGCAGTTCGACGAGGAAGAGGCTAAGAAACTGGAGAAGAAGATCGCCAAGAACAAGTTCGACTACAACGACTTCCTCAACCAGATCGGACAAATCAAGAAGATGGGCAACATCAAGGATCTGGCAGCCATGATACCTGGCATGAGCAAGATCATGAAGGACATCGACATCGACAACAACGCCTTCAAGAGCATAGAGGCCATGATAGGTTCGATGACTCCCTACGAGCGCGAGCATCCCGACTGCATCAACATGAGCCGCAAGCAGCGCATCGCCCGCGGCAGCGGCAACAGCATCGACGAGGTGAACCGCATCACCAAGCAGTTTGACGAGATGCGCAAGATGATGCGCATGATGCAGGGCAACAAGATGGCAGCCATGATGGGCCGCATGAACGGCATGAAAGGCGGCTTCGGCGGTTTTGGCGGAAAGAAACACAAGTAATAACCCTAACCCATACATCAACTATGCAGATCATCGACGGAAAAGCCACAGCGGCAGAGATCAAGAAAGAGATAGCCGCAGAAGTGGAAGAGATAGTAGCCCATGGTGGCAAACGCCCTCATCTGGCCGCCATTCTGGTGGGTCATGACGGAGGCAGTGAAACCTACGTGAAAAACAAGGTACTGGCATGCGAGACTTGTGGCTTCAAGTCAACGCTCATCCGATTTGAGGACACCATCACCGAGGACGAACTGCTGGCCAAGGTGAAGGAACTCAACGAGGACGACGACGTGGATGGCTTCATCGTGCAGTTGCCCCTGCCCAAACACATCTCCGAACAGAAAGTCATTGAGGCTATCGACTACAAGAAAGACGTCGATGGTTTCCATCCCATCAACGTCGGGCGTATGTCTATCGGCCTGCCTTGCTATATCTCCGCCACTCCCAACGGCATCCTCACCCTGCTGTCGAGATACGGTATCGAGACCAAGGGTAAGAAATGCGTGATTCTCGGACGCAGCAACATCGTGGGTAAGCCCATGGCATCACTGATGATGCAGAAACGCTATCCCGGCGACGCCACAGTGACTGTCTGCCACAGCCACTCTCCCAACCTCAAGGAAGAGTGCCGCCATGCCGACATCATCATCGCCGCCATTGGCAGTCCGCATTTCGTCACCGCCGACATGGTGAAAGAAGGTGCTGTGGTCATCGACGTAGGCACCACCCGTGTGCCCGACCCAACCCGCAAGAGCGGTTTCCGTCTGTGTGGCGATGTCAACTTCAACGATGTGGCTCCCAAGTGCAGCTTCATTTCGCCAGTGCCAGGCGGTGTAGGTCCCATGACCATCTGCTCGCTGATGAAGAACACCCTCTCAGCCGGAAAGAAAGAATTCTACAAGTAAGACAAAAGGCCTGAGCAACGCTCGTTGCTCAGGCCTTTTTTAGACTTTAGACCTTAGACTTTAGGCCTTAGACTTTAGGCACTTAGACCTTAGGCCTTAGACTTTAGGCCTTAGACCTTAGGATTTGGGCCTTTCTGTCATTGCAGTCGTATTGTCCTTCATTTCTTTTGATAGACCCTGACGTAATCCACGAAATAATACATGGGGAAGGCCGCATCGTCGATGGTGCCTC
>CAMOWU010000128.1 GCA_946628545.1 uncultured Bacteroides sp.
TTTTCTCAACTCCCAAAATGTCATACCCCTAAAACATTTTTGCATAAACACATTGCAAAACCATACAAAATAACCCTAAAAAACACCCAAAATATGCAAAAACAATCCAATTTCGTATAAATATCCTCAAATTTCGAGTATAATAAAACATTTAAAAACAGCCCCAAAAACGTCAAGCAAAACCAACTCTATGATCTAAAAAAAATAGGGTGTTCTGTTTGTCGCTCAGAAAACCACAACGTGACCATTTGTTTCATTTTGTCCTATTTTATTGTGGACTTATGCTATCAGATATGAGGGATAATGCTTAATTTTGCGTTTATTATTGTCACATCAAAAAAAGCATATCATCATGAAAATATTCCAAATCCTAATGGCTGCTGGCCTTCTGCTGGCAACGCCCTCCCAAGCCCAGCAGGTGAAAGTAACACCTCTGGCCGACAACGCTGTCAGGGTGCAGTATGGCAAAACGCAAGACCCCAAATTACCCGAATTGATTTATGTCGGTCATTCTACTTACACTGGTCAACCCAGCCGCATTCGATACGCCACCGACAAGAAAGGTCAACTCACCATACGCAACGGAAAAGGTAAAGTGGTTTTCCAAACCACCGAGATGTCGCTTACACCCTCTACCGTTCAGGGCCAGCCCACACAGATTGCAGAACTTTCTTTTCTTTCGCCCTTGAAGGGCAAGGAATACCAATATGGCCTCGGCCAGTTTCAGGATGGTGTGTCGGATGTCTTCGGACTGACTCGACGTCTGACACAGGTCAACACACAGATCGCAGTGCCGATGATGATGTCGAGCAAAGGTTATGCCATCCTTTGGAACAACTACGGACTTACCGAGTTCAATCCTTGTTCTCACTCCGTGGTGCTGTCGCGTGTGGAAGAAAGCGCAGGAAAAGAGGAAGTGGTTGATGTCACCACCACAACCGGCAACCGCCGTGAGGTGAGACGTTCCAACAACTTCTCCGCCCAGATCGACATCGAGAAGTCTGGCGACTACACCCTTCTGCTCGATGTGGGACAGAAGATGGCCCGTAAGCACTACCTCGCTATCGATGGCCAAGTTGCCATCAATATGAACAACACTTGGCTGCCACCAACATCATCGGTCAAGCTGCATCTTGAAAAAGGCAAGCACACCCTGCTCGTCCAGGGCAACCAAGGCGACAAGCCCATGGTCTATTGGGGCCTCATCGACCAGACGACCACCTTCCGCTCGCCCGTTGCCGATGGTGTTGATTTCACCATCTTCACAGGCACCCCCGACGAGATCATCGCCACCTACCGCGAACTGACAGGAGCGGCTCCGATGATGCCCAAGTGGATGCTCGGCTACATTCACTGCCGTGAACGCTATCACAGCCAGGACGAGATCATCAGCACTGCACGGAGATTCCAACAAGAAGGCATCCCACTCGACTTGATCGTCCAGGACTGGCAGTGGTGGGGCAAATATGGATGGAACGCCATGCAGTTTGATGAAGACCATTATCCCAACCCCAAGGAGATGATGGACACACTTCATAGCATGGACGTCAGACTGATGCTGAGCGTCTGGTCGAAAATCGACCGCAACTCCGCACTTGGAAAGGAAGCAGCCAGCAAGGACTTCTACATTCGCAACACCGATTGGATTGACTTCTTCAATCCCGAGGCAGCCGAGTTCTATTGGCAGAACTTCCGCGACCGCTTGGTTTCCACAGGCATCGACGCATGGTGGCAAGACGCCACCGAACCCGAGAACGACGACCTTATGGGACGTATGGTCTGCGCCAACACGATACCTGGCGAGATGGTTCGCAACGTCTATCCCTTATATGTCTGCAAAACCGTTTATGAAGGCACCCACGCCCCCATCCTGACCCGTTCGGGATTCTCAGGCATCCAGCGATATGGAGCAGCGTTGTGGTCGGGCGACGTAGGCAACGACTGGGAGACACTCCGTCGTCAGGTCGTTGGCGGTCTGGGACTGATGTCCACCGGCATACCTTGGTGGACCTACGACGCTGGTGGATTCTTCCGCCCTGGCAACCAATATACCGACCCCGCCTATCAGGAGAGGATGATCAGGTGGATCCAGACGTCCGTATTCCTGCCCCTCATGCGTGTTCACGGTTATATGAGCAACACAGAACCCTGGAACTACCAGCCAGAGACCCAGCGCATCTTCGTGGAGCAAATCAAACTGCGCCAAAAACTCCTTCCATATATCCTGAAGGAGGCAGAAAAGGTGGCAAAGGAAGGATCAACGCTGATGCGTCCGCTCATCTTCGACTTCCCCGACGACGAACAAGCGTTGCAGCAAGAGACAGAATATATGTTCGGGCATGAACTGCTCGTCTGCCCTGTCTATCAGTCGCTCACAGATGGCGACATCTCCGTCTATCTGCCAGTCAACAAAGGTGGATGGACCGACTACTTCACCGGACAGCACTATGATGGCGGTCAGACCATACGTCTGCAACCCACGCTCGAGCACATCCCCGTGTTCGTTAGGCTTTAGACTTTAGGCTTTAGACTTTAGGCTTTAGGCTTCATTATTGTGCGGCAGGAATGCCGCACCTCCTACTATTTCGAGCCATTGGCTTTGCCGAACTTTCGTTTCGTGTTCGACAAAAAATCATTTCAGCACAAAAATCCGCGAAATCTGCGAGATCCGCGAGAAAATGTCTCTCGCAGATTGCGCAGATTGCGCAGAAAAGAGATCCGCGAAATCTGCGAGATCCGTGAGAAACAATAACAGTAGCGTTCGCCATCTTTTAATTCGAAGGTGAATCGCAACTTCTGCATAGCCAATCTCCGAAATCTCCCGAATGTATCTCATTCGTGAAATCTGTGCAATTACACGAACACGAATTTTGCGAATCGCACTAATGGGACGACCACGGGGCGGTCGGGGAATTGAACGAATTGGCATGCTTAAGCATGCTGGTATGGGGTGGTGAGGGATTTGTTTTAGTTAAGAGTTAAGAATTAGACATTAGACGTTAGGCTTTAGACTTTAGTTAAGAGTTAAGAAAAACAAGTTTTTTTGAGGGAGCGATGCAGTGGTTTGAAAAAAAAGTCGTACTTTTGCCCCTAGAATCACAAAACAGTCGGACGGTCTGTCGCTGGTGAATGACTTCATGCGTGGAGCCATATCTCGAGAGGAAAGTCCGGACAGCATAGAGCATTCCACTTCCGAAAACAGAAGGAGTCCGCAAGGGTTGAGTCATGCAGAAGAAAACAACCGCCAGCATCTACCCCTAACCATGTATTTTCGTGGAGAAAGGGAAGGTGGCAGGTAAGGGTGAGAAGGTGAGGTAAGAGCTCACCAGGGATGTGGCGACACATTCGCTGTGCATCTTGGAAGCTGCAAGTTCATGTAAACTGCCGTTATCAGGGTTGCTCGTCCGAGGCAGAGGGTAGAACGCTATAAGTATGGGCCATAGGTTCATGGAGCCAGAGGGTGACTTCTGGTCTAGATAAATGACAGACGCTTCCCTTCTCGGGGAGTACGGAATCCGGCTTATAGTCCGACTGTTTTTTCTTTCTTCAGGGGCAAAAGACATTGGTGCTTTTGCCCCTGATGTTGTATTGCAACTACCCTGCCAAAGTCTTTTGGGGTCGCTGCGCTCAAATATTGGAGCAGTGAGAGCAGAGCCAAGCTTGCTTGGGCTATGCCGAGTCGTGACAATATTCAGCTTGCTAAAATTATAGGAAAATGATTAGGAAAATTTGAAGAAAAATCTCCATTAATCCATTTATTCGATAATTTTAAATTAAATTTTTCGTTAATTTTGAGCGAAGCGACCATCAGCGGCCGAATGGGTGCTATATTACAAGCGTGTAATTTAATGATTGACTGTGGCGGACGCGACACGTCGCGTCCCTACATGTGAAGTGAGTAGTTAGTATTGTATTGCATCAATAATAAAAAAGCTTAATATATGTTTTTTTAGAATGGAATAGCGTGAAAATCTGAAAGAAAAAAGCTATTTTTGCATTCAAATTGTCATCATCCGATGAGGGTAAAGGGGGGATGGAGTTCTACCCCACCCCTGCCCCTCCCCTTAGATGGGAGGGGAGTCTTAGACCACCCCTGCCCCTCCCCTCAGATGGAGGGGGGAGTTCTACCCCACCCCTGCCCCTCCCCTCAGATGGGAGGGGAGTTGATGATTGATAGAAAAACCATTATATAATGAAAAATATAACCAAAACAACCCTGTTGTTGTTCTGCATGACCCCCTTGAGTAGCTTTGCCCAAAAGCAATGGACACTTGAGGAATGTGTACGATATGCCTTGTCGAACAACATCCAGATCAAACAAAACATTCTCCAAAGCACTTCGCTGCAAGAAGATGTGCTGCAAGCCAAAGCAGCGCTCTTCCCCAGCCTGTCGGCCAGCACCAACCACAATGTGGCCTACCGCCCCAATGCCATGTCCACCATCAACCTGACCAACGGCACGATGACCTCATCGAGCAACAAGGTGAGCTACAACGGCAGCTACGGCATCAACGCCAACTGGACCGTATGGAACGGGGGCAGGAACCACAAGAACATCGAGAAGAGCAAGTACAGCGCTGAACTTGCCGAACTGCAAAGCGAGCAAACTGCCAATTCCATCCAGGAACAAATCGCCCAGCTCTACGTGCAGATTCTCTACGAAAACGAGGCCGTGAAGGTCAACCAAGAGATAGTGAAGGCCTCGGAGATGCAGCGCGACCGCGCCAAGGTGATGGTCGATGTGGGCAGTCTGGCACGAGTCGATCTGACGCAACTGGAAGCCCAGGTGACACAAGACCAATACTCACTGGTGAGCGCCCAATCCCAACTCGCCAACTACAAGCTGCAGCTCAAGCAACTGCTCGAAATCCACGGAGGGGAGGCTTTCGACGTGGCCATACCTCCGATCGACGACGCCAAGGTGCTGGCCATGATTCCCTCAGCCGATGAAGTCTATCAGACAGCCCTCAACCTTCGCCCAGAGATAGAAAGCAACCGACTGAGCATAGAGTCGTCGAACCTGGACCTTGAGATTGCCAAAGCAGGCTACCTTCCTACCCTGAGCCTCAGCGCCAGCATCGGAACCAGCAACGCCAGCGGCAACCATACCGCCTATTTCAAGCAAATCAAGAACAACTGGAGCAACTCCCTGGGCCTGACCCTTTCCATCCCCATCTACGACCAACGCTCCACCCGTTCATCGGTCAACAAGGCACGTTTCGCCATCCAGGAAAGCGAGCTCAACCTGCTCGACACCCAGAAACGTCTCTACAGCGACATCGAGAACTACTGGCTCAACGCCACCACTGCCCAACAGCAGTACATCTACGCCAAAGCCAATGTGGAGAGCATGCAGGAGAGCTACGACTTGGTGAGCGAACAGTTCCGTCTGGGACTGAAGAACATCGTCGAACTGACCACAGGCAAGAACAACCTGCTCCAAGCCCAGCAACAATTACTCCAGACCAAATACACAGTGCTGCTCAACCGCGCCATCCTCCTGTTCTACCAAGGAGAGGAGCTGAAACTCTAACCCCACATCACCATCACAAGAAAATCAACAAAGCTATGAACAAGCGAATATTATACACAGCATTAGCAGCCTTGCTGCTCATCGGTTTCAGCTCCTGCAAGAAAGAGAGCAAGATATCGTACTACACCGATAAAGTGGATTACCGCGACATTACCTCCAGTATCACCGCCACCGGCACTATCGAACCTGTGACGAAGGTGGAGGTCGGTACTCAGGTGTCGGGCATCATCGACAGGATCTATGTAGATTACAACAGCGTGGTGCGCAAAGGACAGGTGATTGCCGAACTCGACAAAACCAACCTGCTGAGCGAACTTGCCAGTGCCCAGAGCAACCTCCAGAACGCCCAAAGCAGCCTGAACTACCAGCAGTCGAACTACAACCGCTACAAACAGCTCTACGACAAAGGACTGGTCAGCGCGAATGACTACGAGAACGCCCGATTGAGTTATGAACAAGCCCGTGAGAGCGTGAACGTGCAGAAGCAGAACGTCCAGAAAGCCCGCACCAACTTAGGCTACGCCACCATCATGGCGCCCATCGACGGTGTGGTGCTGAGCAAGGAAGTGGAAGAGGGACAAACCGTGGCTTCCGCCATGACCACCCCTACTCTCTTCATCATCGCCCAGGACCTGACCAACATGCGCGTGATTGCCGACATCGACGAGGCCGACATCGGTGGTGTGAAAGACGCCCAGCGCGTGACCTTCACCGTCGATGCCTTCCCCGACGACACCTTCGAGGGCCAAGTGACACAGGTACGCCAGCAAGCCACCACCGAGAGCAACGTGGTGACCTACGAGGTGGTCATCTCCGCCCCCAACCCCGACTTGAAACTCAAACCCGGTCTCACCGCCAACGTCACCATCTTCACCCAGGAGAAGAGCCATGTGTTGTCGGTACCCTCCAAGGCCCTGCGCTTTACTCCCAACGAGGCTCTGCTTCAGGAAGGCGAGAGCATCCAAGACTGCAAGGGCAAACAGAAGGTATGGGTGAAGGAAGGACCGGTCTTCAAGGCCTACGCCGTGCAGACAGGCATGAGCAACGGATCGCTGACGGAGATCACCGATGGTATAGCAGCCGGCAAAGAGGTGCTCACCGAGATACAAATGCAGATGCCCATGATGGGAGGCCCACAGCAACAGCAGTCGAACCCCTTCATGCCAGGTGGTCCTCGCAACCGCAACAGGCAGAACGCTGGCCAAGGTGCACAAGGAGGACAGCAGAGTGGCAACCAAGGAGGAAGTTCTTCAGCAAAATAACATGACTATGGAAGAAGACAAGAGAAGAGTAGTCATCGAGCTCCAGGATGTGAAGCGCTATTTCACCGTCGGTTCAGAGACGGTGAAAGCCCTTCGCGGCGTGTCGTTCAAAATCTACGAGGGGGAGTTCGTGACCATCATGGGTACCTCTGGTTCCGGCAAATCCACCCTGCTCAACCAGTTGGGTTGCCTCGACACCCCCACCTCAGGTGAGTACTACCTCGACGGTGTGTCGGTGCGCAAGATGTCGAAAAACCAGCGCGCCAAATTGCGCAACCGCAAGATAGGCTTCGTGTTTCAGAGCTACAACCTGCTTGCCAAGACCACAGCTGTGGAGAACGTGGAGCTGCCCTTGATGTATAACAGCAAATACAACAGCCGTCAGCGCCGCGAAGCCGCCGTGAAAGCCTTGGAAGCAGTGGGACTGGGCGACCGCCTCTACCACAAGAGCAACCAGATGTCGGGTGGACAGATGCAGCGCGTGGCCATCGCCCGTGCACTTGTCAACGACCCGGCAGTCATCCTGGCCGACGAGGCCACGGGTAACCTCGACACCCGCACCTCGTTCGAAATGCTCGTTCTCTTCCAGAAGCTGCACGCCGAGGGACGCACCATCATCTTCGTGACCCACAACCCCGAGATAGCCAACTACAGCAGCCGCAACATCATGCTGCGCGACGGCAAGATACGCGAGATCACGGTCAACGACCATATCCTCTCAGCCGAAGAAGCCCTTGCCAAACTGCCCAAACCACAAGATGATTGAACATTGGCTTCATTGACCATTGACCATTGACCATTGACCATTGGCTTCGCCTAAAATGCTCACGCTCGGCAATACAAAACGAGCCGACAGCCGTAAAACCATAATCATCATCACTTATGAATTTTATCAACCTTCTGAAAGTGGCCATGCGTGCCATTGCAAGCAATAAATTCCGATCATTCCTCTCCATGCTCGGCATCATCATCGGTGTGGCAGCCGTCATCATCATGATGGCTATAGGCCAGGGATCGAAGGAGAGTGTGCGGCAGAACATATCCCAGATGGGCACCAACATCCTCATGATCCGTCCAGGAGCCGACATGCGCGGTGGCGTGCGACAGGATCCGAGTGCCATGCAGACTCTGAAAATCGCCGACTACGAGAAGATCCTGGAAGAGAAAGCCTACGTGACTTATGTCAGTCCCGAGGTGACCTCTGCAGGTCAAGTCATCTATGGCGCCAACAACACCTCCACGTCGATGTATGGCGAGGCAGTCGATTATTTCGACATCCGTCAATGGCAAATCCAGGATGGAGAGAGTTTCACGGAGGAGGATGTTCGCAAGAGCTCCAAGGTATGCCTCATCGGCAAGACAGTGGTCGATGAGTTGTTCCCCAACGGCCAGGATCCCATCGGTAAGACCGTACGCTTCAAGTCCATCCCCTTCCGGGTGATTGGTGTGCTGAAGTCCAAAGGCTACAACTCCTTCGGCATGGACCAAGACAACCTGATGATCGCACCCTACACCACAGTGATGAAACGCCTGCTGGCGCAGACCTACTTCAGCAGCATCAACTGCTCCGCCGTGACCGAGGAGATGACCGACGAAGCCATTGAGGAACTGACCACCATTCTCCGAGCCAGTCACAAACTGACTCCCGACGCCGCAGATGACTTCACCATCCGCTCTCAGCAGGAGATGATGGAGACCATGTCCACAACAATGGACACCATCACCATCATCCTGGTGGTGGCTGCCGCCTTCTCCCTGCTTGTGGCTGGCATCGGCATCATGAACATCATGCTCGTGTCGGTGACCGAGCGCACCAAGGAGATTGGCCTCCGCATGTCGGTAGGCGCACGAGGGCTCGACATCAGCAACCAATTCCTCATCGAGTCCATCCTCATCAGTGTGACGGGTGGAGTGCTGGGCATCTTGGTGGGCTATCTGGGCACCTTGGCCTGCTCCGCTTTCGGTCTGCCCACGTCTATCCCCATGTGGAGCATCTTCGTGAGTTTCGCCGTCTGCACCCTCATCGGCATCATCTTCGGCTACTTCCCCGCACAGAAAGCCGCCAACCTCGACCCCATCGAAGCCATCAGATACGAGTAGAAATTTAGACTTTAGACGTTAGGCGGATCGCCCTGAAAATTTCGATTAAACGAGTGCCAAGTCGAACTCGTTTGAACTTGGCCGAGTGTGAGAAATTTATCTAAAGGGCAGCATCGCTCAGCCCGGGGCAACGCCCTGGGGATATTT